>JAXDLS010000301.1:0-5222 GCA_034666485.1 Chloroflexota bacterium | reverse complement strand
GAGGTGTGGATCAACCCCTGGCTCGACCACCTCCGCCGGCTGGGTGTGGACTACCGCTTCCACACCTGCGTGGAGTCGATCCACTGTGACGGGACACGCATCCGCGAGGTGACCGCGACCGAGGACGGGGTCACCGCGCCGGTGACCGGCGACTACTTCATCTCCGCACTGCCCGTCGAGGTGATGCGGCATCTGGTCACCGAGGAGATGAAGGCGGCGGAACCGAGACTGAGCAGGCTCGACCGGCTGCGCACGCGCTGGATGACCGGGGTCATGTACTACCTGGGTGACGACATCCCGGTGGTTCGCGGCCACGCGCTCTACATCGACTCGCCG
This sequence comes from Chloroflexota bacterium, assembly GCA_034666485.1. GTDB lineage: Bacteria > Chloroflexota > Dormibacteria > Aeolococcales > Aeolococcaceae > CF-96. The sequence continues at coordinate 4,886 of JAXDLS010000301.1, read as the reverse complement.
TGGGCGCTGACCTCCATCTCCCAGCATCAGTTCTGGGACCGGACCTACCTCAGGTCACGAGGGAACGGTGACGTCTCGGGCATCCTGTCGGTGGATGTGTCCGACTGGAATACACCCGGAGAGAAGCACAGAAAGCCCGCGAAGGAGTGTTCCGAGGCGGAGATCAAGGAGGAGGTGTGGTACCAGCTGGCACGCCGCGTGCCCGAGCTCGACCACGCCCGGGTGGTGCGCTGCTTCATCGACTCGGACATCCGGTGGCGCAAGACGGAGCACCCGGTGAACCTGGAGCCTCTGCTCATCAACACCCCGGGGTCCTGGGACGCGCGACCCAAGGCGACGCTGCGCCTCGAGAACCTCTTCCTCGCCTCGGACTACGTGCGCACCCACACCAACCTGGCGACGATGGAGGGCGCCAACGAGGCCGCCCGCCGTGCCGTGAACGGGATCCTGGAGGTCTCCGGCTCGCGCGAGGAGCGGTGCGGCGTGTGGCCGCTGCGCGAGCCGGACGTCTTCGCTCCGCTGCGGTTCGTCGACTCGATGAGGTACAGGCGGAGGCTGCCGCCCCGGCGGGGCGCGGGCATCGAGCTGGAGGAGGAGGCCGCCGCCGACGTGCGGTGAGGCCGGCTACTTCCAGATGACCGGTGCCTGCCCGGGGGCCGGCTCACCGGTGATCGGCGTCTCGGCGCCGACCCTGCCCACCAGGTCGCGCTCCCCGGGCCGGTAGCCGAGGTAGGGGCGGTCGACCTCGTCGACGATCTCGCCGGCGGGGAGAACGCTGGCGTAGTAGAGGTAGTTCAGCGAGAACAGCGGCCGGGTGGAGAGCCTCAGCCGGCGCAGCTGGGCGGCGATGCGATGATCACCGAGCTGCAGCCGTACGCCGGGCCCGCCGGGAAGCACCTGGTAGATCGAGCGGCAGGGAGTCGTGACGCGGAGCAGATCGGTGTCGCGCGTGGCGTAGAAGACCCAGGGACGGTCGTCGCGGACCGGCAGCCCCCGCTGGGGCACGCTCAGGCTGAGGATCTCGGCGCCGCCCTCGGCCAGGCGGACGCGCTGGTGTCCGGGCGTGCGGTCGAAGTCGATGTCCGCGAGGAACTTGGGATACCCCCACACGCTCCGGCCCAGCTCGTCGGCCAGCGGCGTGGTGACCGGCAGATGGATCACGAAGTATCCGAAACCGGGAAACAGCGTCTGCAGCGCGGCGGACACGATCGCCGGGGCCCTGCGGCCGTGGGTGCAGGGGACGGTGATCGCCACCTCTCCGTAGGGCCCGAGGGTGCTGTCCAGATAGTTCGCACCGGAGATCGCGAGCTGGGTCCGGTCTCGCCCCATGTTGACGGGGTGCAGGCCGTCGGGCAGCAGCCGCTCGACCGCGTCCCGGCCGGCGGTGAAGAACGCCGTGAGGATGTCGGCCCGCCGGTAGTGGATGGGGAGCTGGACGCTCCCCCCGCCGACCTCCACGGTCTCCGTGGCCCCGGCCGCCCGGGAGAAGAACCGCTGTCCCTCGACCTCGGACGGCGACCCGGCCCCCACGAGGCGGCGCACCGCGCCAAAGGCACCCTTGAGGAGGGGCGAGCTGGAGAAAGCGTCATCGTCGGCCATTCCGGCCCTCCCTTCGGGTCTGCCTGTCACGCGGCCATATCCTGCGCTCCGCCCCCATGGATGTCCAGACCGCCTCCCGTGGCGGATCCCCTGCGGGACCGCAGGATTGCGATTTCCTGCGGTTTGCCGTGCCGGCAGCCGTGGTGGTCGCGCAAACGGTGGCGAAGCCGCGGCGGCGCGCTGCCGGATCGCCACCGGTCTGCGAATACGACCCGCGACCGCAAGCCTCCGCCGCCCGGCGTCGTTCCCCGTCAGCCGGACCTCTCACCGGCACGGCGTGGGGGCAGCCCACGCACTGGAGACTCCCCATGGCGACGAAGCTCGCGATCCCCACCGGCTCCCTGACGGCTGTCGGGGTCGCCGGCGCCGCGGTCGCCGAGAGGGAGGCGGTGGTTCCCGTTCCTGCACCGGTCCCCGCCGGCAGGGGTCGCTCCGGGCACCGCCTGCCGTCGTCGGTGATCGCGGTGATGGCCGTCGCGGTGGGCGTCGGCTTCTCGGTGCTCCTCATCAGCGTCGCGGGCGGGGTGAGCGACTACATCACCGGGCAGCTCTCGGCGTCGCAGGTGCGCCGCAGCGGGCTGGTCGACGTCGAGGTGATCAACACCATCGTGGCCCTGCTCACCGCCGTCGTCACGGTGGCGATGATCCTGCAGACCGCGGCCGCAACCTTCGTCCTCGGGGTCACCAACATGAGGGCGCGTCGCAAGGAGATCGCCCTGCGCCGCCAGAGCGGAGTGCTGCGCGCGACGCTGCTCGTCGAGTTCGGGCGGCAGATGCTCGGGGCCTGCCTCCTCGGCGGAGTGCTCGGCGAGGTGGGCGGCATCCTCGCCGGCACCCTGCTCCGCGCCGTCACGGTCATGCCGGTGCACTTCACCGCGGTGTCGCTGGTGGCGGTCTTCCCCACCACCGTGCTGCTCGCCCTGGTGGCCACGCTGGCCCCCGCCTGGCGCGCGGCGAACGCCAGCCCCGCACTGCTGCGCCGGTCATGACGGCCTCCGTCCGCATCCGCGATCTCCGCTACCGCTATCGCGGGACCGACCGCGATGTCCTGCGCATGGGGACGCTCGACATCGAGGGACCGGGCCTGGTGGCGGTGGTCGGGCAGACCGGCGTCGGCAAGACCACGCTGATGGAGCTGCTCGCGGGCACGCTGCGCGAGCCCTACCATGGCTCCATCCAGGTTCTCGGCGTCGAGCTGCGCGGGCTGCGCCGCGACGCGGACCGGCAGCGTCACCTCCGCCGCGTCGGTCTCGTCCCCCAGGACTTCGGGCTGCTCCCCGGCTCCACCGTTCGCGACATCCTCCTTCAGGATCTCGCCGATGCCCAGGTGCCCGTCGCCGAGCGCGAGGAGCGGGTCCGGCACGCCCTGGACCGGGTGGGGCTCCTGCCCTTCGCCGCGCGTGACAGCGAGCAGCTGAGCGGCGGTCAGCGTCAGCGCGTCGCCATCGCCCGGACCCTGGCGCGGGACGTCGACCTGATGATCGCCGACGAGCCGACCGCGAACCTCGATCCCGCCCAGGCCGAGAGCATCATGGCGCTCTTCGAGGAGCTCGGCGCCAGCCGGCCCGTCCTGATCGTCACCCACGACATGGGAGTGGCCGCGCGCTGCGGGCGCACCATCGTCCTCCGGGCCCCGGTCGAGCAGGGCGAGCCGGCCCGGTCGCCGGGCGGGCAGGGGGTCGAGACCGCGGGGCGGCGGCGGCACGGTGTGAGCGCCGCCCGCGGCTTGCTCATCCTCGCCGTCACCACCGCGGTCTGCACGCTGGCCGTGCTGGTCACCAACGCGCACCACACCGCGCCGACCCGGGTCGTCGCCACGCTCCCCGCCGCCGCCGTACCCGGCCCGGGGCCGGCCCGGCCGGTGACCCAGCCGGTGGCCCAGCTCACCGTCGGCACCACCCCGCCGTCGGCGCAGGCCGCCGGTGCGGCGCCGGCGGCGCCCCCGTACAGCCTCGCGTCGGCGCGCAGACCGCCGGAGACCGGGGTGCTGGGCCCGGTGGTCCGCGCCGCGGGGACGACGGGGTCGCGCCCGCCGCTCCAGGGGCTGCTGGTGGTCCTCGTCTGCGGCCTCCTCGGCGGCGTCCTCGGTGGGCTTGGCCAGCTGCTCTGGGGCAGGCCGGACGGCTGGCGGCGGCTGACCGCCAGGGGCCCGCGGCTCACCGAATGCCAGTGTGGACGGAGGGCAGGCTGACCGGTCATCCAGCCGCGGCGACAGCCTGCATCGTCAGCCCCAACCCCACCAGGGTGATGAGCACGGCGCTCCCGACGGGGAGAAGTCGCACGGTGCGGCTGCGGGCGGCGGCGGCGGCGACGCGCGGGATGCGCCTCATCAGCGCCGTGCCCCCCGCCAGGAGGAGACCGATGCCGACGAGCACTCCGGCGAGACCGACGCTGAAGGCCACGATGAGGCCCATCCCGAAGGCGACTCGGTGCAGGGAGATGGCCGCCAGCATGACGATCAGTGCCGAGGGGCAGGGCAGCAGGCCGCCGGAGATGCCGAGGGCGATGAGCCCCCGCCGCCTCGGTGCCGTCGCAGACGCTGCTGGATGCGGATGCTGATCACCGCCGGCTCCGTCATGACGGTGGTGCCGATGATGGTGGTGGTGATCGTGGTCGGCACCGTGCAACGCCCGGCGCAGCCGCGCGACCACGAGCGCCAGGCCCAGGACCAGGACCAGGACGCCGGAGATCAGCGTCAGCCATGGATACAGCCGCTCGGGGGTGATCGTGGCGGCCGCGTAGAGCGTGATCAACCCGAGCACGAACACGCCGATGGTGTGTGTGAGGGTGATGGTCAGGCCCAGCGTCACGGCGTGCCGGCGCGTGCGCTGGGTGCCCACCAGGGAGCCGGCCATGATCGCCTTGCCGTGCCCTGGTGACAGTGCGTGGGTCGCACCCAGGGCCACGGCGGCGAGGAGGGCGAGGGCGACGACGCCGACGGTCAGATGTGGAGCGCTCACCAGGGCGGTGTAGCGGTCGGTGACCAGACGCAGGCCACCCGCCGCGCCGCCGAGCGTGGGCGAAGCCACGACGGTCTGGCTGCCGGGGACGAAGCGAAGACGCGCCGTGACGGTGTGGAGCGGATTGGTCAGCAGGTCGTCGGGGTACCGGCGCAGCTCGTCGCTCACCGACCTCGCGGGGACGTCGGAGGCGGTCAGGCGGGTGCCGTGATCGGCCACCGCGGTGACCTCTCGCCAGCCGATCAGCGTCGGGTCGGCGGTGTCCTCGAAGCCGAGGTCGTGGCTGCCGGAGGAGGGGAGGTCGGCGGAGACGAGGACCTCCAGGCG
>JAXDLS010000300.1:0-3447 GCA_034666485.1 Chloroflexota bacterium | reverse complement strand
GGCAGGTCGGAAGCTCGGCGACACTGGGAACCGACACCACCTTCGTGGGAACCCTGCTCGTCAACACCAGCATCACCCTGAACGCGCGAGCCGGCATCCTGCCCGGCCGAGCACTGGCCCAGACCGGTGCCGTGACCCTGGACACCAACCGGATCACCAGGCCGCCCGACACCTGCACCACCGCCAGCAGCTCGAGCACGACGGCGCTGACGTCGTCACCGAACCCCTCGGCGTCAGGCACGCCCGTGGTTCTCAGCGCCACCGTCACGTCCAGCGGCGCGGGCACTCCCACCGGGACGGTCACGTTCGAGGATTCCTCCACCGTTCTGGGCACCGCCCCTCTCGACAGCAACGGCAAGGCCACCTTCACGACCGCGGGTCTGGCGGCCGGCACGCACGCGATCACCGCCGTCTACTCGGGGGGACCCGCGGTTCTTCCCAGCATCTCGACCCCGCTGGTGCAGACGGTGAGTTCGTCACCAACCCTGATCCCCCCGACCTCCGCTCCACCGTCGGTCCCCCAGGTGGGCGCCGAGGGCGACGGCCCGTGGTACGGGACCGCGCTGCTTCTGATCGGGATGTCGCTCCTGCTGCGATCAGCCGGCATCGGCCCCACCGCTCTCTGGCGCCGGAGAGCTGGCGGCAGTCGATGATCCGCGGCTGCCTCTCGCCGCTCCGCGTCTCGTCCCCTTCTCCGCGGCCCGAGCACCCATCCTGACAATGGCGTAATCTGAAAAACATGGCTGCCCGACTGCCACGACGGGCCGGGACGAGAGCAGGGCCGGCGGCGTGACCCGCCTTCCGCGGGACGTCACGCCGGTTCCGGATCTGCTGCACGGGCGTGGCCGCGCCGGGCCGGTCCGGCAGCGCCGCCCTGTCTACGTGGACCTGCTGCCGACGTGCAACGCCGGCTGCCCGGCCGGGGAGAACATCCAGGCCTGGCTGGCGCACGCGGAGGCCGGCCGCCACGAGGAGGCGTGGCGCCAGCTGGTGCAGGACAATCCGCTGCCGGCGATCCACGGACGGGTCTGCTACCACCCGTGCGAGAGCGTCTGCAACCGAGCCTACCTCGACAGCGCCGTCTCGATCCACTCGGTCGAGCGGTTTCTCGGCGACCTCGCGCTGGAGCGAGGCTGGATGCTCGACCCTCCGCCTGTCCGCAGCGGCAAGCGGGTGCTCGTCATCGGTGCCGGGCCGAGCGGGCTCTCCGCGGCCTACCACCTGACCCGGCTCGGTCACGAGGTCGAGATCCGCGACGCGGGTGGCGAACCCGGCGGCATGATGCGGTACGGCATCCCGGCGTATCGGATGCCCCGCGCGGTCCTCGACGCCGAGCTGGCCCGGATCGTGGCCCTGGGTGTCCGGATCACCTGCGAGCACCGGGTCGAGCACCTCGCCGCCGAGCGGAACGAGGGCGGCTTCCACGCGGTCTTCGTCGCGGTGGGCGCCCACCTGTCCAAGCGCGTCGACATCCCGGCGCGGGACGCCGCCCGGATCGTGGACGCGGTGTCGTTCCTCCGCAGCGTCGCCTCCGGCGAGCGCCCGGCGATCGGACGCCGCGTCGCGGTCTACGGCGGCGGCAACACGGCGATGGACGCCGCCCGGGTCGCCCGACGGCTGGGTGCGGACGAGGCTCTGATCGTCTACCGCCGCACCCGCGAGCAGATGCCGGCCCATGTCGAGGAGGCCGAGGACGCCGAGCGCGAGGGCGTGCGGATCAACTGGCTCCGGACGATCACGGCCTTCGACGGTCCGGCGCTGACCGTCGAGGTCATGGACCTGGACGGGTCCGGGTACCCGCGGCCGACGGGACGCTTCGAGACGCTCGCCGCGGACACCGTGATCCTGGCCCTCGGCCAGCAGACCGACACCGCGTTCCTGCGTGAGCTGCCGGGAGTGGAGTTCGAGCCCGACAGCACCGTGCTGGTGTCGACGTCGCTGATGACCGGGTGCCCCGGTGTGTTCGCCGGCGGGGACATGGTGCCGAGCGAGCGCACCGTGACGGTCGGCGTGGGGCACGGGAAGAAGGCCGCTCGCCACATCGACGCGTACCTGCGTGACATCGCCGGGGCGAGCCCTCCGAAGCACGACCTGGCCACGTTCGACGGGTTGAACCTGTGGTATTTCGGCGATGCCGCCCGGCGGCAGCAGCCTGAGCTCGCGCCAGGGGAGCGCGTTGCCGATTTCGGCGAGGTGGTCGGTGGCCTCTCCGTCGAGGAGGCGACCTACGAGGCGCGCCGGTGCCTCTCGTGCGGCAACTGCTTCGAGTGCGACGGCTGCCTCGGTGCGTGCCCCGAGGTTGCGGTGGTCAAGCTGGGCGTCGGGCACCGCTACCGGTTCGACTACGACCGGTGCACGGGCTGCGGGGCGTGCTTCGAGCAGTGCCCGGTCCACGCGATCGAGATGGTGCCGGAGCGCGGATGATGCGGGCGACGATCGATGGGAACGAGGCGGCCGTGTCGGTCGCCTACCGGCTCAACGAGGTCTGCTGCATCTATCCGATCACGCCGTCGTCGCCGATGGCCGAGCTGGCGGACGAGTGGGCCAGCCAGCGGCGGCCCAACGTGTGGGGCAGCGTGCCCGCCGTGATGGAGATGCAGAGCGAGGGCGGTGCGGCCGGGGCTCTGCACGGCGCGCTGCAGGGCGGGGCGCTGGCCACGACCTTCACCGCCTCGCAGGGCCTGCTGCTGATGATCCCGAACATGTACAAGGTCGCCGGAGAGCTCACCCCCGCGGTGCTGCACGTCGCCGCCCGGTCGCTGGCGGCGCAGGGACTGTCCATCTTCGGCGACCACTCGGACGTGATGGCGGTGCGGCAGACCGGCTTCGCCATGCTCGCCTCGGCGTCCGTCCAGGAGGCCCATGACCTCGCGCTGGTGGCGCACGCCGCCACGCTGCAGACGCGGGTGCCCTTCGTGCACTTCTTCGACGGCTTCCGCACCTCGCACGAGCTGAACACGATCGAGCTGCTCACCGACGACGACCTGCGCGCCCTGGTGCCGGAGGAGCTGGTCCGCGCGCACCGCGGACGGGCGCTGTCGCCGGACCGGCCGTTCATCCGCGGCACCGCGCAGAACCCGGACGTCTACTTTCAGGCGCGGGAGACCGTGAACCCGTTCTACGCGCGCACGCCGGGCGCCGTCGAGGAAGCGATGGCCCACCTGGCCGAGCGCACCGGCCGCCGCTACCACGTCGTCGACTACGCCGGCCACCCGGACGCGGAACGGGTGCTCGTCGTCATGGGCTCGGCCGCCGAGACCGTCCGCGAGACCGTGGCCCACCTCACCGCCCGTGGCGAGCGGGTCGGGGTGCTGCAGGTGCGGCTGTTCCGGCCGTTCCCGGCCCGGGCCCTGCTCGAGGCGCTGCCTGCGAGCGTGCGCCGGATCGCCGTGCTCGACCGGACGAAGGAACCCGGCTCGAACGGCGAGCCGCTCTTCCTGGACGTGG
>JAXDLS010000299.1:0-3909 GCA_034666485.1 Chloroflexota bacterium | reverse complement strand
GCCCCCCACGTCCCTCCGCTGCCCTGCTGCCGCTCCGCCCTGCTGGTGGGGATGGCCTGGGCCGGCGAGCCGGGCGTGCCCCACGGCGGCTCGGAGCTGGTCACCACCCGGCTGGTGGCCGCCCGCGCCGCCCTGGGCACCCTCCGCGCCGACCGGCTCCAGGCCCACGTCGAGCGGCGGCGCACCGCCCGCCGGGTGCGCTACGCGGTGCGGGTCGGGGGCGAGCCGTCCCCGGCCCTCGACAGCACCGGGCGGGTCTCCCCGGGGACGTGCTGCGCCCGGACGCTGCTCCGCGGCGCGTTCATGGCGGGGGGCGCGGTGAGCCATCCGGAGCGGGCCGCCCACCTCGAGGTCGTCTGCCGCTCGGTCGACGCGGCCGGCGCCCTCGGCGCCGCCTTCCGGCGGCTCGGGGTCGAACCCGCCCTGGTGGAGCGGCGGGGGCGGTGGGTGGTGACGGTGCGCGCCGGCGAGGCGGTGGGCGCGGCGCTCAGCGTCATCGGCGCCCAGGGTGGCCGGCTCCGCTACGAGGAGGGCCGGGTGGTGCGCGAGATGCGCGCCGGGGTCAACCGGCGCATCAACGGCGAGACCGCCAACCTGCGCCGCACCGCCGACGCCGCCGTGCGCCAGGTGGAGGCGGCGCTGCGCCTCCGCGGCGACCCCGCCCGCTGGGAGCGGCTGCCCCAGGGCCTGCGCGAGGCCGCCGAGCTGCGCCTGCGTCACCCCCAGGAGAACCTGGAGCGGATCGCCGCTCTCGCCGGGGTGAGCCGCTCGGCCATGGCCGGCCGGCTCCACCGGCTCACCGAGTCGGCCGGGCCGCTCTGAGGATTCCTCACCCGAACCCCACGGGTGGGGGAGGCTCACCGCGGGGGGTGGATGCTAGGCTCACGACGCCCTCGTAGTACGGAGTCGTCATCAGCGCGCTGGGGGGATACAGGGAGACAGTTGTGGGCGTGAAGATCGGAATCAATGGCTTCGGGCGCATCGGACGGAATGTCTACCGCGCCCTCCAGGAGCGTGGCGGCGACCTCGAGGTGGTGGCCGTCAACGACATCACCGACCCGAGGACGCTTGCCCACCTCCTCCGGCACGACACCATCCTCGGCGCCTACCCGGGCACGGTCGCCGTGGACGGCGACCACCTGGTGGTCGACGGCAGGCGTCTGCGGGTGCTCGCCGACCGCGACCCCGCCAACCTGCCCTGGGGCGACCTGGGCGTGGAGATCGTCATCGAGTCCACCGGCTTCTTCACCGACGCCACCAAGGCCCAGGCCCACATCGACGCCGGGGCGCGCAAGGTGGTGATCTCGGCGCCGGCGAGCAACGAGGACATCACCATCTGCATGGGCGTCAACGACGCCGCCTACGACCCCGCCCAGCACCACATCGTCTCCAACGCCTCCTGCACCACCAACTGCCTGGCGCCGGTCGCCAAGGTGCTCCAGGAGAGCTTCGGCATCGAGAACGGTCTGATGACCACCGTCCATGCCTACACCAACGACCAGCAGGTGCTCGACGCGCCCCACAAGGACCTGCGCCGGGCGCGGGCCGCGGCGCAGGCGATCATCCCCACCACCACCGGCGCCGCCAAGGCGGTGGCACTCGTGCTGCCCGAGCTCAAGGGCAAGTTCCACGGCATGGCGCTGCGCGTGCCCGTGTCCGACGTCAGCCTCGTCGACCTCACCGTGACGCTGAGCAAGGCGGCCGGCGCGGAGGCGGTGAACGAGGCGATGACCGCGGCGGCGAACGGACCGATGGAGGGGATCCTCGCGGTGACCGACGAGGAGCTGGTGTCGGCCGACTTCCTCCACAACAGCAACTCGTCGATCGTCGACCTGCTCTCGACCATGGGCATCGGTGACCGCACCATCAAGGTGCTCGCCTGGTACGACAACGAGTGGGGCTACTCCTGCCGCGTCGTCGACCTGTGCAACCACATCGCGGCGCGGCTGTGAGGCCGCGGGGACCGTGGCGGTGAGCACCGCGACCACGGTGGCCAAGAAGGGCATCGACGACATCGAGGTCGGCGGCCGGCGGGTGCTGCTGCGCGTCGACTTCAACGTGCCCATGGAGGGCGGCCGGATCGTCGACGACCGGCGCATCCGGGCGGCGCTGCCCACCATCGAGGCGCTGCGCGAGCGCGGCGGCCGGGTGGTGGTGGTCACCCACTTCGGCCGGCCCAAGGGCGGGGTCGACGAGGCGCTGCGGGTGGCGCCGCTGGCCGAGCGCCTCGGCGAGCTGCTCGGCATCGCCGTGCCGGTGGCCGCCGACAGCGGGGGAGAGGCGTCGCGCGTCCTCGTCGACTCGCTCTGCCGCGGCGACGTGTGCATGCTCGAGAACATCCGCTTCGACCCCGAGGAGGAGAGCAACGGTGACCGGCTGGCCGGCCGCCTCGCCGCGCTCGCCGACCTCTACGTCAACGACGCCTTCGGCGCCGCGCATCGCGCGCACGCCTCCACCGAGGGCGTCGCCCACCGACTCCCCGCGGTGGCCGGCCGGCTGATGCAGCGCGAGCTGGAGATGCTCGGCAGCGTGCTCGGCTCGCCCCAGCGGCCGCTGGTCGCGATCGTGGGGGGGGCCAAGATCTCCTCCAAGCTGGGGGTGGTGCGCAGCCTGCTCTCCCGGGTCGACACCCTCTGGGTCGGCGGGGCGATGGCCTGCACCTTCTACCGGGCGCTGGGCGAGGAGACCGGCACCTCGCTGGTCGAGCCCGACCAGGTCGACACCGCGATGTCGCTGCTCGAGGAGTCGCGCGGCGGCGGCGCCGACCTGCGCCTGCCGGTGGACATGGTGGTGGTCGCCGAGCCGAAGCCGGGGGCGGTCACCGAGGCGGTGGCGTGGAAGGCGATCCCCGCCGACCGGATGGCGGTCGACGTCGGGCCCGACACCGTGCAGCAGATGGCGGAGAGCTGTGCCGGCGCCGGCACCATCGTCTGGAACGGTCCTCTGGGGATCTACGAGATCGACGACTTCGCCCGCGGCACCCGCGCCGTGGCCGAGGCGGTCGCCTCCAGCGCGGCCACCAGCATCATCGGCGGTGGCGACCTCGCCGCCGCCCTCGACACCCTCGGCGTCGCCGACCGCATCACCCACGTCAGCACGGGTGGTGGCGCCACCCTCGAGTTCCTCGAGGGCCGCACCCTCCCCGGCGTCGCCGCCCTGCTCGACCGCGACTCGTGAGCGGCACCGCACGGCGCCCGATGGTGGCGGGCAACTGGAAGATGAACACCACCGTGCCCGAGGGCATCGAGCTGGCCCGCGCCATCGTCGCCCTCGACCGTCCCGCCGAGGTGGAGGTGGCGGTGCTGCCGCCCTTCACCCACCTCTGGCCGGTCTGCTCCGAGCTGCGCGGGACCGGCGTCCTGCTCGGCGCCCAGAACTGCTTCTGGGAGGACGCCGGCGCCTTCACCGGGGAGGTCTCGCCGTCGGCGCTGGCGGGCTGGTGCGACCTGGTGCTGGTCGGCCACTCCGAGCGGCGGCACATCTTGGGCGAGACCGACGAGCAGGTGGCGCGCAAGCTCCGCCAGGCCCTGACCCACCCCCTGCGGATCATCCTCGCGGTCGGCGAGACCCTCGAGCAGCGCGACGCCGGGACCACGCTCGAGGTGATCCACCGCCAGCTCGACGCCGCCCTGGATGGACTCGACGACGACGCGCTCGAGCGCGTGGTGGTGGCCTACGAGCCGGTCTGGGCGATCGGGACCGGCCGCACCGCCACCCCCGAGCAGGCCCAGGAGATCTGTGCGGCCATCCGCACCCACGTCGGCGGGATCGTCTCGGGCGAGGCGGCGGCGAGGCTGCTGGTCCTCTACGGCGGCAGCTGCACCGCCGACAACGCGGTCGCGCTGCTCGCCGAGCCCGACATCGATGGCGGCCTCATCGGCGGCGCCAGCCTCAAGCCGAAGGCCTTCG
>JAXDLS010000298.1:0-4934 GCA_034666485.1 Chloroflexota bacterium | reverse complement strand
GCGGCGACGTCAGCGAATGCCTGTCGCAGGTGCGGGCTCAGCTCGCTCATCGCTCCTCTCCACCGCAGAGGCGCGCCAGCGAGGCGAGCGCGCGGTGCTGCATCGACTTCACCGCGCCGATCGGGCGCCCGGTGGCGGCCGCGACCTGCTCGAGCGACTGGTCGAGGACGAAGCGCCGCAGCACCACCTCGCGCTGGTCGGCGGAGATCTGCTCCATGGCGGTGCGCAGCTCCGCCGCGGTGATCCGCGAGACCACCAGCTCGGCGGCGTCGGCGGTCACCTCCGCCTGCCCGGCCGCGAGCCGTTCGCGGCGCAGCCGCCGGACCCGGTCGATGGCCTTGTTGCGGGCGATGCCGAGCAGCCAGCCCTCGATCCCGGCCTCGCTGCGGTCGCGCAGCCGGCCGATGGCGTGGACGGCGGCGACGAACACCTCCTGGGTGACGTCCTCGGCGGCTGCGAGGTCGCCGAGCCGTCCCATCGCGTAGCGGAGGACCACGCGGTGGTAGCGGTCGAACAGCCAGTTCCAGCCGGAGGCGTCACCTCGGGACGCCGCCTCGACCGCCAGCTCGGCGGCGCCGGGCGGCACCGAACGTGCGGCGCGGACCGTCACGGTCTCGGGAGGGGACCCGGCGGCGCGCAGGCCGGACAGGGGAGCATGGGGGCTCCTCAAGGGCGGTGGTGGTGGTGTGGAGAGCCGGAGTTCACTGGAGTTCACGGTACGAACGCCGGGGACACGGGGCCGTCGTCACAGCGGCACGGTTCGGTCGCGACCGGCCGGGGAGGCGCGGCTCCCCTGCCGTCGCGCTGTCGGTGCGAGGTCAGCCGCCGCCGCCTCCGCCGTCGGCGCCGCGACCGCGGTCGTCGGCGCCCTTCTCGCCGTGGTTCTCGCCGGCCTGGGCGGACGGGGACGAGGTCTTCACGGCGTGAGGGTCGTTCTCGTGCTCGCCGGTCTCGGCGGTCTCCGTGCGGGTCCTGGTCTCGGTCCTTTCGGTCTCGTTCTCGCCGGTCTCGTTCTCCGCCGCCTCGGTCTGGGAGTGCGAGGACGAGTGCGTGGACTCCGTGCTCGTGGTCGTGGAGGTGGCGGTGGTCAGGAGGGTGGCTGCGCGAGCGGGGGAGGAGGTGGCCGCGGGAGTGCTCGCCACCCGGCTCGGCTCGGGAGTGGCTGCCGGCGTCTCCGCCGCCGCGCGCACCGTCGCCGACGTGGGCGCGGAGTGCAGGGTCGTGCCGATCGCTGCCGCGGCGGCGGCGCCGCCGATCACCAGCGCTCCGGCTGCCGCGACGGCGGTGGTGGTGAAGGTCCTGAAGGGGTTCATGGGTCTCCTCGCTCAGTGGCGCCCCGTGGCGGGTGTCTGGGCAGGAGTCGCCGCCGCCGCCGGCAGGGATACGGGCACCGGCGACCTGTCACGTGGCGTCACCGCGCCGTCACCGCCCCGGGGCCCGGCCCGGCTCTGCCCGGTCGGGCTGGCGATATGCTGGCCACGTGTGACACCACGACTCCACGAGGGGACGCTGGATGGGGGTCTTCGACAAGCTCCAGGCCCGGATGAAGGGAGAGGTCTCGGCCGAGCCGCTCCAGGCCTACCGCCGGGCGGGCGCGGCGGTGGACGCCCTCATGGCGGACGTCGACCAGCGCCGGGTGGACGCCACCCTCGAGGGCAGGACGGCATGGACGGTCGACCGCTCGGTGCAGGTGGAGGCGCTCTGCGCGTGGTGCGCCTTCGTGCTCCAGCAGCTCGGCGACGCCACCCTCGACGCTCACGAGGCGCGCCATCCCGGGGGCTTCGTCTCGGAGCAGACCAGCGCCCAGGTCACCGCGTACTACAAGGGGGTGCAGGACTGGGTGCGGCGCGGCCACGAGGCCGAGACCTCGTCCGGCTACCGCATCGACGTGAGGCTGCCCGCCGAGCTCCCCGGGCCCGCCGGGGCATGGCGGGAGAAGCCGCTCGCCCACCTCGAGGGGATGCGCAGGGTCGCCGACACCGCCGGCATCCGCTCCGAGGCGGCGGCCCGCGAGCTGCTCGGGCAGACCGACCCGACCGAGCACCCCGGGGCGGCCGAGACCATCCAGGAGCTGCTCGCCCGCGCCCGGGCGTCGGCGCAGTACGCCGAGCAGATGTGGAGCTCCGACCCGCCCGAGCGGCTGCGCGCCGACCTCGAGAAGGAGGTGCTCGCCGCCCTGACCGCCTACCACCGTCTCGGGCAGCTCGTCGCCCTGCCGGAGTTGATCGCCGCCCAGCAGTCCGCCCGACGCGGTCGCTGACCGAGGAGCACACCCGCATGAGCATCTTCCGCCGCTTCAGCAGCGTGGTCCAGCAGAAGGCGAACGCCGCCGCCGACCGCCTCGAGGACCCGGGGCAGGCCCTCGACCTCTCCTACGAGAAGCTCCTGGAGGAGCAGCAGCGGATGCGCCGGGCGCTGGTCGACGCCACCACCGGGCAGAAGCGGCTGGAGAACCAGGCAGCCGACCTCGACGCCCGCGTCGCCAGGCTGAACAGCCAGGCCCAGGTCGCCGTGCAGCAGAGCCGCGACGACCTCGCCACCCAGGCGCTGACCCAGGCCAGCGTGCTCCAGGCGCAGCGCGAGGGGCTCACCCCGCAGCTGGCCGCGATCGCCTCCCAGGTGACCAGGCTCCAGACCGCGATGCAGAAGTACCAGGCGCGGCTGACCGCCTTCCAGAGCCAGCGCGAGACCCTCAAGGCGCAGTACACGGCGAACAAGGCGGTGAGCCAGGCGGGGGAGTCGCTGGCCGGCATCGGCGAGCACATCAACGACACCTCGCTGATGATCTCCCGCGCCCAGGACAAGATCGCCGGGATGCAGGCCCACGCCGACGCGGTCGACTCGCTGCTCGACAGCGGGGTGCTCGACTCACCCGGTCTCGGCGGCTCGGCGCTCGACTCCCAGCTCCAGGTCACGATGATGGAGAGCGATGTCCAGGCCAGGCTCGCCGCCATGAAGGCGCAGGCGAAGCTGCCCGCGCCGGCGTCCGCGGCGGTGCCGCAGCTGGGTGGCGCGGGCATCGTCGTCCGCATCCACGGCGAGGGCCAGTACCGCCTCGATCTCTCGTTGCAGGACCAGCTCGACACCTACGACCACCACCTCGTCTCGGCGGTGAAGGCCCGCGACGACGCCGCGTACCATGCCGCGCTCTCCGAGCTCTTCGGCTTCGTGCGCGAGAAGGGGATGCACGTGCCCGCGGACGACATCCTCGCCAGCGACATCGTGCTGCCCAGCGAGGACATGGGCCTCGCCGAGGTCACCGACCTGCTGGCCAGGGAGGGCTGGCTGGAGCTCAAGCCCGCCACCTGAGCGCGAACGGGATGACGGCCGAGACTGTCATCCCGTTGCGCTGGCACGGGAATGCCAGCGCCCTGTGGACCCGCATCGTGTGACGTAGACTGCCGCGCATCACGCACGGCGCGCGCCTTCGAGATGGTGGGAGACGGGATGACCGGCGTCGCGAGCGGCACCAGGATCCGGCTGTACCGGCAGCGTCTCGGCATCACGCAGGAGGTGCTCGCCGGTCGTGCCGGCGTCTCCAAGAGCTGGCTGTCGAAGGTGGAGCGTGGAGTGCTGTCGCCGGGGACGGTCCGCTCCATCATCCCGCTGGCCGAGGCGCTCGGGGTGGACGTGACCGACGTCATGGACCGGCCGGGGCGCCCCGACGCCGACGCCGTCGTGGACGGCCCCAGCACCACGCCGCTGCTGCGCGTCCTCACCGACTACGGCGACCTGGTCGGCGCCACGGCGCACAGCTCCAGCCCTCCCGACCTGGCGGTGCTGCTCGCCGACCTGCTGCGTGCGCGGCAGGTGCGCCGGCAGTGCCGCTTCGCCGAGGCCGCCGAGCAGCTCAGCCGGCTCATCCTCGACGCCGAGATCGTCGCCCAGCTGCGGGCGGGGCAGGACGACGCGCCCGCCGCCTACTGGATCCTGGCGCAGACCTACCGCTGCGCCGCCTACACGCTGCTGCGCTCGGGGGAGAGGGACGACCTCGCCTGGATCGCCGCCGACCGCTGCGCGCGCGCCTCGAAGCTCTCGCGCAACGTGCTGCTGCAGGCCCGCGGTGCGCGCTGCCTCGCCCACGTGTTCCTGCACTCCGGACGCATCGACGAGGCGCTGACGGTGACCGGGCGCGCCCTCGACGGGCTCGACGCCGACCACGGCGCGGCGCCGAGCCAGGCGTATCTCGCCACCTACGGGTCGCTGCTGCTGGTGGGCTCGCTCGCCGCCGCGCGCGGCAACGACCGTGCCACCAGCCAGCGGTTCCTGCGCAACGCCGAGCGGATCGCGGCGCGGGTGCGGCGCGACGACGGCTTCTTCGGACCCACCAACGTCGCCATCCACGCGGTGAGCGCCGCCGCGGACCTCGGCGACGCCACCGAGGTGATCCGGCTCGGCTACCAGGTCGACACCTCGGGACTGCCGGCCGACGCCTGCGGGCGCCGCGCTCAGGTCCACCTCGACGTCGCTCGCGGCTACGAGGCGAAGCGCCAGGACGAGGCGGCGCTGCACCGTCTGCTCCACGCCGAGCGACTGGCGCCGGAGCTGACCCACAACCACGCGCACGTGCGCGAGATGATCGCCGCGATGCTGCGTCGCGGTCATCGCGTGCCGTCCATTCCCGGGCTGCGCGAGCTGGCGGCGCGCTCCGGCGTGCTCCACGGCGACGGCTGACATTCCGCGGATTGCACACGTCACGCGTGCATTGTGTGGACTGTCGGACTGTCTGTCATCCCGCTAACAGCGAAGTGCACTTTCCCTTTGCCGCGAATGGGTGTAAGGTCTCTCCATTCCCATGGACGACCGATGCACCGTGCCCGAGCTGATCAGCACTCACGGCCTCATCCTCCTGTGCATCGCATCCACGGACGGGCTGAGCGTCGCCAGACTCGCGGCCGTTGCCGGAGTCAGTGAGAGGACCGCGTCGCGCATCA
>JAXDLS010000297.1:0-3194 GCA_034666485.1 Chloroflexota bacterium | reverse complement strand
CGGCGCGCTCGCGCGCGGTCAGCGGCTCGGCCGCCCTCCGCGGCCGGATCGCGGTCGCCAGGCGGCGCGCCGCCTCGGGCGAGAGCTCGACCCTCCCCTCGGCGGCGGCGCGCACCGCGGTGACCAGGGCGTCGCCCCGGGCGTCCTTGAGCAGGTAGCCGGTGGCTCCGGCCCCGATGGCACCGACCACCGCCTCGCCGTCGACGACCGTGGTCAGCACCACCACCTCCACCCGCGGGAGGCGCTGCTTGATGCGGCGGGTGGTCTCGACGCCGTCGATCCCGGGCATCAGCAGGTCCATCAGCACCACGTCGGGACGGAGCGCGTCGACCACCGCCAGCGCCTCCTCGCCGCCGGCGGCCTCGCCGACCACGCGGATGCCGTCCTGCTGGTCGAGGAAGAGCCGCAGCCCCTGCCGGACCACCCAGTGGTCATCGACGACCACGACCCGGATCATGGCGGCATGATGCCAGGAGCGTCCGACGACTACCGCAGGCTCACCGCCCTGCTCGGCGACTGCGGCACCACCCTCGCCCGCGGCGGGGCGATGTCCGAGGTGCTGCAGCAGTGCGCGGTCGCGGTGGTCGACCGCCTCGACGCCGCCTTCGCCCGGATCTGGGTGCTCGAGCCCGACGGCGAGACCCTGCTGCTGCGCGCCAGCGCCGGCATGTACACCCATCTCGACGGTCCCCATGGCACCGTGCGCGTCGGGGAGCTGAAGATCGGGGGCATCGCCGCCGAGGGCCGCCCGGTGATGACCAACGACGTCGTCCACGACCCCCGCATCGACGACCCGGAGTGGGCGCGATCGAGCGGCATCGTCGCCTTCGCCGGCCATCCCCTGGTGGTCGACGGCCGGACCGTCGGGGTGCTGGCGCTCTTCTCCTGCTCGCCGCTGGGCACGGCGGTGATCGACCACCTCGGGTCGGTGGCCGAGGCCGTCGCCCAGTTCGTCGCCCGCAGCCGCGCCGTCGAGGAGGAGCGTGAGCGGCTGGCCCGCGAGCTCCACGACTCGGTGAGCCAGGCGATCTACGGGGTCGCCCTCGGCGCCCGCTCGACCCTGGCGATGCTGCGCCGGGGCGGCGATCCCGACGCCGCCGCGGCCGCGCTCGAGGAGGTGGTGGCGATGGCCGACACCGCGCTCAGCGAGATCCGCGAGCTGCTCGTCGAGCTGCATCCCGGAACCCTGCTCGACGACGGCCTCTGCGGCGCGCTGCAGAGGGTCGCCGCGGCGATGGCGTCGCGCTACCGCGGCGTCGACGTCGAGTGCCCTCCCTGCGCCGAGCCGGAGCTGTCCGGCCCCGCCAAGGAGGCGCTGTACCGGATCGCCCAGGAGGCGCTGCGCAACGCCCTGCGGCACGGCCGGCCGCGACGGATCACGGTGCGGCTGCTGGAGGAGCCGGAGGCGCTCGCCCTCGAGGTGACCGACGACGGTGGCGGCTTCGACCCGGCCGCGGTGCCGGCGGGGCGCCTCGGGATGGTCTCGATGCGCGAGCGCGCGGCGAGGGCCGGCGGCCGGCTGCAGGTGCGCAGCGCACCGGGGCGGGGGACCACGGTGCGGGCGTCGATGCCCCGGGGCGGCCCCGGTCGGTGACCCGCTCAGGGCAGCAGCGGGGCGAAGCTGTCCGGCAGCCGGGCGGTGACGTCCGCCCACTCCCCGTCGGTCAGGGCGAGGCGCAGCGCCGCGAACACCGTCCGCGCCCGCGGCTCGGCGGCGTCGAGCGGGATGTCGGCGCGATGGGCGACGTGCTCGAGGAACTCGTCGCGGGACATGGGGACGTCGGTCGGCGCCGAGCCCTTCAGCGCCGGACGCATCACCGCCCTGATCTCGCGCGGCATCTGCGACGCGACGTCGTGCGCCTCCTCGAAGGAGAGGCGCTGCGCCAGGGTGGAGAAGACCGCGTCGGTGACGCGGAAGGCCTCCTCGCGGCCCAGGCCGGCATCCGCCTCGACCCGCTCGACCAGCTCGTGATACTTCATGGCGACTCAGGCTACCCCGATGTACCGCGTTCGGATGCCGACCGCATCGCCGGCGGCAGCCACGACTGCGGCGCACGCGCGCGACGCGGCCGGCTCTACGCGACCTCGCGGCTTCTGGGCGCCTCCGCGGCGGAGAGCCGCGCGCTGACCACCCGGTGGCCGATCAGCGCGCCGAGCGGACCTCCGGTCACCAGGACGACGGCGGGGAACCACCATCCCCAGAAGCGCGACGTCACGCCGCGAACGGCGAGGAGGAGCTCGACGATGAAACCCACCCCGTGGATCGGGCCGAGGGAGCGTGCGAGCTGATGATGGCCGGTCAGCGCTCCGCCCGCCAGCGGGACGAGGAGCACGAAGTCGAGGAGCGCCACGATGGCCACCCAGTGGAGCTGCCGGCGGACGGCGGCGGATGCGACAGGTGCGATCGGTGCAGAGGACATCGGGCCGGCATGGTAGCGAGGCGGCCGGCGAGCCCGTTCGGCCGAGCTCGGTCAGGCTCCGGCGCGGAGCCGGGCGGCGAAGCGCTGGCGCAGCTTGGCGAGCTTCGGGTTGATGACCGCCTGGCAGTAGCCCTGCTCGGGATTCCGCGCGTAGTAGTCCTGGTGGTACTCCTCAGCGGGATGGAACACGTCGAGGGGGACGATCTCCGTGACCACGGGCCGAGGCCACAGCGACTGGACGGCGTCGCGCGACGCCTCCGCCGCGACCCGCTGGGCGTCGTCGTGGGTGAGGATGATCGAGCGGTACTGAGTGCCGACGTCGTGGCCCTGCTGGTTCGGGGTGGTGGGGTCGTGGATCGCCCAGAGGACGTCGAGGATGTCCGCGTAGGAGATGACGTCGGGGTCGAACTCGACCTGCACGACCTCGGCGTGGCCGGTGCGGCCCGAGCACACCCGCTGGTACGTGGGGTTCGGATCCTGCCCTCCGGCGTAGCCCGAGACCACCCCGGTCACGCCCTCGACCCGCCGATAGGCGGCGTCCAGGCACCAGAAGCACCCGCCACCGAGGGTGGCGACCTCGCGTCGCTCCGTCATGGGGCTCACCCTACCAGCGCAGGCGGAGATCGGGATGCCCGGCGGTGCTGCCGGCCGGTGGAGATTCGCGGGGGTTCTGCTGACGCGGTGGAAATGCCCGGCAGTTCTGCCGCCGGTTGAGATTCGCGGACGGCCGCTCTGCCGCCGGTTTTTACTCGGGGGGGACTGCGTCCCCCCCGC
>JAXDLS010000296.1:0-3144 GCA_034666485.1 Chloroflexota bacterium | reverse complement strand
CGGAACTCCGCACCTCCCGGTCAACGCCAGCGACGCCGAGCCCTGCGTCGCGCTGGTGGCGCGCACCGATCCCAACGAGCAGGAGAGCGTCGTCCTGCTTCCCGAGCTCGACGCGCTGCCCCACCTGCGGTAGACGCTCTGCACACGGTCTGCGTCTTCTGCGGCTCCTATGAGGGCGACCGCGCCGAGTACCGGCAGACCGCCGTCGAGCTCGGCGAGGCGCTGGTTGCCCGGGGCGTGCGGCTCGTCTACGGGGGCGCCCGCATCGGTCTCATGGGTGTGATCGCCGACGCCGTGCTCGCCGCCGGCGGCGAGGTCGTCGGGGTCATCCCCGCCCACCTGAGCACCCGAGAGGTGGCTCACTCCGGGCTGACCGACCTGCGCGTGGTGGGCTCGATGCACGAGCGCAAGCAGATGATGTTCGACCTCTCGGATGCCTTCGTCGCCCTCCCCGGCGGCCTGGGCACGCTCGAGGAGCTGCTCGAGATCACCACCTGGGCACAGCTCGGCCTCCACCGCAAGCCCATCGGGGTCCTCGACGTCCTGGGCTACTTCGACGGCCTCGTCACCCTGCTCGACCACGCCGTCCTCAGCGGCTTCCTCACCCCGCGCAACCGCGGGCTGATCCTCGTCGACCTCGACCCGGACGCCCTGCTCGACCGGCTCGAGGCGCACCTCGCCCCCTCGCCGCCGCTCGACCCCGGGCTGACCTGAGCTCTGGGCGCTGACGCGCCCACCGGTCGAGGCGGCTCATCCCCCGAGCAGCGCGGGCAGGCCCGCGAGGCTGTCGATCACCGCGTCGGCCCCGGCCGCCTCGGGCCGGTCGCCGCCCGCCTTGCCGGTGCGCACCAGGGCCACCCGCGTGCCGGCGGCGCGCGCCCCGGCGAGGTCGGAGGCGACGTCGTCACCGACCACGAGCGCCGACCCGGGAGCCACCGCCAGCGCCGCCAGGGCGATGCCGACGAAATCGGCCGAGGGCTTGCCCAGCACCCGGGCCTCGACCTCGGCGGCGTGCTCGAGCAGCCGCACCCAGCCCCCGGTGTCGAGGTGCTCCCCATCGTCGCGGCGGACGCGCCGGCCCATCTGCGTGGCCACCAGCGCGGCGCCGCCGCGCAGCGCCCGGAAGGCGGCGTCGAGCTCGGCGTAGCCGGCGCCGTACGAGGGGTCGGCGACGAGCACGTGGGTGGGCGCCTCCCCCTCTCCGGCGAGGTGCGGCCGGAGCAGCCCGCGCACCGACTCCGAGGCCACCGCCAGCACCCGGCAGCCGGCGATCCGGGCGAACAGCTCGGCGGCGACCACCACCGGCGTGAGCACCTCCTCCTCGGCGGCGTGCACGCCCATGCCGGCGAGCCGCGCCACCAGTTCCGCGGGGGTCACCGAATCGGTGTTGCTGGTGAAGCGCAGCGGCAGGCAGCGGGCGCGAAGCCAGGCCACCGCGTCGGTGGCGCCGGGCAGGGCGCGGCTGCCCTCGTAGACGGTGCCGTCGAGGTCGAGCAGCACCGCGCGGATCCCACCGAGCGGCATCTACCCCTTGAACACCCCCCGCATCACCGAGGCGGCCACCCCGGCGGCGGCGCCGCTCTCGGCACCGGCCACGATGCCGTACTGGGCGAGGGCGTGGGCCAGGCGGGAGAGCGGGAGCGACTGCAGCCACACCCGTCCCGGCCCGGTGAGGGTGGCCAGGAAGATGCCGTCACCGCCGAAGAGCTTGTTCCTGATGCCCCTGATGGTGGTGATGCCGAAGTCCACCGTCTCCTGGAAGAGGCCCACGTGACCGGGATGGACGCGCATGGTCTGGCCGGGGGCCAGGTCGTAGACGACGATCTCCCCGCTGAGCTCGATCCAGGCGCGCCCCTGGCCGCCGATGGCCTGGAGGCGGAAGCCGTCACCGCCGAAGATGCCGGCGCCGAGGCGCTGCTGGAACCCGAGCGAGAGCTGGACGCCGTGGGTGCCGGCGACGAAGGCGTGGCGATGGGCGCGGAAGCCCGCTCCCGGCTGCGGGGAGACGTCGATGGGAAAGATCTGCCCGGGCAGCTTGGCGGCGAAGGCGACCATCCCAGGGGAGCCCTCGGCCATGTAGGCGGTCATGAACAGGCTGCTGCCGCCGGCCATCCGTCGCAGCGCCCCCATGGCGCCGCCGGCACCGCCGGTCTGGGTGGTGGTGGCCATGGCGATGCTCTCGGTCATCCACGACAGCTCGCCGGACTCGGCGAAGATGCTCTCGCCCGGATCGAGGGTGAGCTCCAGCACCGGCATCACCGTGCCGACGATCTTTTCCTGCAAGGCGCTTTCTCCGGTCCGGGCCTGTGGGGTGGCGCTCATTGTGGGTGTTCTGCCGCCGGCGGCAGAACTGCCGGGCATCTCCACCGGCCACACCACCACCCGCGCAACTCCGCCGTTGGCAGATCGGCCGAGTAACCCGCGCCGTGGCAGCACAGCCGGGCACGCGGTTCGCAGATCGGCCGAGCATCCCGGCTCAGCCCTCCAGCCGGTAGAGGTCGGCGGCGTTGCCGGCGAGGACGCGGCGGCCCACCTCCACCGCCTCCTCCTCGACGAGCGTCGCGGCCTGGACGAGCTCGGCGAGCGCCCCGGCGAGGGCCTCGCGGTGGCGCTCGGCGGCCACCAGGTAGGCCTCGGGGAGGGCGGTGGCGTCGGTGGCGTAGAGCAGCTTGCTCCAGGGGCACAGCCCGAGCGCCTCGCGCATCGCCCGGGGGCCGTCGAGACCGGCCTGGGGGAGGGCGAGGGAGAGGTCCATGTGCACGTCGGCGTGCACCGCGCAGAGGTACGCGGCCTCGCGGTGGTACGGGTAGCAGTGGAGGAGGACGACCCGCAGGCCGGCCACGCGCCCGCCGCCGAGCAGCGGCCGCAGCCCCAGCGGGCTGGTCTCGGCGAGGTCGGCGTCGGCGTCGCCGAGGCCGCAGTGCACCTGCAGCGGGAGCTCCAGACGGCGCACCTCCTCGGCGGCGTCCAGGAGCAGGGTGTGGCAGAGGGGATCGCCCTGGAGGCGCACCTCCGCCCGGCCGGCGAGGCGGCGCAGCTCGGCGTAGTCGGCGGCCGCGGCCGCCCGGTCGGGCGGTCGCAGCCGCAGGCTGGCGCGGTAGGCGGCGATCGTCTTCACCGCCACCGCCCGGCGCGCGGCGACGG
>JAXDLS010000295.1:0-7641 GCA_034666485.1 Chloroflexota bacterium | reverse complement strand
AGCGGCGCCTCCACCTGGTAGAAGGAGGCGAAGATCCGCTCCGCCTGGTCGGTGGGGATGCTGCGTCCCTGGTCGCGGCACTCGATCCGCATCAGCGCCCCCTCGCGATCGGCGTGGAGCCGAACCGCGGCGCCGTCCGGTGAGAACTTCAGGGCGTTGTCGACAACGCAGGCCAGAACCAGCACGAGGCGGTCGCGGTCGGCGAGCACGTCGCTGCCGCCGGGGTCGGGGACGCAGCTGAGCCGTCCCCGTTCGCGCGGGTCGCCGAAGAGCGACGCAACCTGCGCGAAGATCTCGTCGAGCCGCACCGGCGCGGTCTTCATCCGGATCTCGCCGGCCTCGAGCTGGGCGATGCAGAGCAGGTTGTCGGTGAGCCGCGCCAGGTGCTCCGTCTCGCTGCGCAGCACCTCGATGCCCTCGCGCTGCGCCTCCGGGGGCAGCCGGTCGCCGGCGTCCTGCATCAGCGACAGCCATCCCTTCACCTTGGCGAGCGGGGTCCGCAGCTCGTGCGAGGCGAGCATGATGAACTCGGCCTTGACCCGGTCGACCTCGCGCAGCTCGAGCAGCGCGGCATGCTCGAGCTTCAGGGTGTGGGCCATCTGCCGCGCCCGGGCGCTGACCAGCTCGCTGCTCACCATCGTGCTGGTGACGGCGATGAGCAGGAAGAGCAGCAGGTGCGAGAGGAAGATGTCGATGGTGGCGGGGGTGACCGTCCCGGCCGCGGCGGCCCCGGCGCCGAGGTAGAGGCTGCTGACCACCGCGGCGCAGAGCAGCGAGCCCCCCAGCCCGTACCGGAGGCTGCCGGCGATCACGACGGCGTAGAACGTGAGCCCCAGGCTCGAGCTCACCCCGCCATCGAGGTAGACGAGCGCTGTGGCCACGGTCATGTCCACCGCGGTCATGGCGTACTGGGTGCGCCGCCCGGGCAGGTGGCGGGCGACCAGGGTGACGGTGAGGGCGAGGTTGAAGAGCGCCCAGGCGCCGAGGATGAGGTTGACGGCGCCGGCGCCCGGCGACGGCATCGGGAAGTTGGCGCTGGCGGCGGCGAGGATGAGCACCAGCCAGCGGCCCAGTTCGATGACCCGCTCGACCGCGGCGCGACGGTCGTGCTCGACCGCCGAGCGCAGCTCGTGCGGCATGGCCCCGAGCATGGTCGCAGACGACGCCTCCTCGGGCGTTCGAAACGTGGACAGCATGTGCGATCTCCCCTGCAGCACCGCTGTAGGCTACGGCCCGGGGGGCGCAGTCGCGCCCACGCCTGTGCAACGGCAGAGTCGCAGAGCTCCAGCCTCCTTATACTGCCCGCCGAGAGGAGAGCCGTCACCGGCGAAGGCGGTGGTGGCGGGGGGGACTCCCCGAGCCAGGGGGCGCGCCTGCGCCCACAGGAGAACGATTTGCCACGCGCCCTCGTCCTCGGCAACGGCAGCCTGCAGGTCAACCTCGACGAGGGCTGCCGGCTCCGCGATCTGTACTACCCCTGGGTGGGCCACGAGTCGCATGCGGGCATGCCCAGCTTCCTGGGATTCTGGGTGGACGGCACCTTCGCCTGGTTCGACGCCTTCGAGCGCCGCACCGGCTACGAGGACGAGACCCTGGTGGGCGACACCACCGGCCACCACGGCGGGCTCGGCATCGAGGTGCGCATCCGCGACGCCGTCGACCTGGAGAGCGACGTCCTGGTCCGTCAGATCGAGGTCAGCGACCTGGCCGGCCGCGCTCGCGAGGTCCGCGTCTTCCTCCACCACGACCTCAGCATCGGCGGCGGCGAGGGGGGCGACACCGTCTACTACGACCCCGAGCTGCACTGCATCGTCCAGTACCGGGGCGACCGCTGGTTCCTCGTCGACGGCCGCGCCGAGGGGCGCAGCGGGGTGCACATGTTCACCTGCGGGCGTGCCGGCTTCCACGGCTTCGCCGGCACCTGGGCCGATGCCGAGGACGGCGAGCTCGACGGCCAGCCGATCGAGCAGGGTGCGGTCGACTCCTGCGCCGGCTTCACCCTCAGCCTGCCCGCGGGACGCTCCGTGACGCTCCACGCCTGGCTCTGCGCGGGCACCGACCAGCGGTCGGTGGTCGCCCTCGACGCCATGGTGCGGCAGACCAGCCCCGAGCGGCTGCTGGAGCGCACCCGCCGCTACTGGCGGAGCTGGGCGGCGACCGCCGCCCCGGCCGCCGTGGACCTGCCGGTGCGGCTGCGCCGGCTCTTCATCCGCAGCCTGCTCACCGCCCGCACCCTCTGCGACCGCGGCGGCGGGGTGATCGCCTCCACCGACCGCGACATCCTCGAGCACGCCCGCGACACCTACTGCTACGTCTGGCCGCGCGACGCCGCGCTCACCGCCGCCGCGCTCGCCGGCGCCGGCTACCCCGAGCCGCTGCGCGCCCTCCTCGGCTTCTGCGCCGACCGGCTCGAGGGGGCCCGCGGCCATCTGCTCCACAAGTACCTTCCCGACGGCTCGCTGGGGTCCTCCTGGCACCCCTGGTACAGCGACGGCGAGGCCCAGCTGCCGATCCAGGAGGACGAGACCGCGCTGGTGGTCTGGGCGCTCGGCGAGCACCACCGGCGAGCCGGCGACCGCGAGCTGCTCCGCGAGATGTACCGCCGCGTGGTCGAGCCCGCCGCCGACTTCATGGCGTCCTTCCGCGACTGGCGCACCGGCCTGCCGCTGCCGGGCTGGGACCTCTGGGAGGAGCGCCGTGGCGTCCACGCCTTCACGGTCGCGGCGGTGTGGGGGGCGCTCGACGCCGCCGCGCGGATGGCCGCCGAGTTCGGCGACGACACCAAGGGCACCCTCTACGCCGGCGCCGCCGCGGAGGTGCGCCGGGGGGCCGACGAGCACCTCTGGGACGGCACCGCCGGCCGCTTCGCGCGCCAGCTCGCCCCCCGCCCCGACCGCTCCGGCTACGACCGCGACCTCACCCTCGACGCCAGCCTCTGGGGGCTGTTCGCCTTCGGCATGTACTCAGCCGTCGACCCCCGGGTGGTGGCCACCATGGGGGCCGTCCGCGAGCGGCTCTGGCTGCGCGCGGGCGATGGCGGCCTGGCCCGCTACCAGCGCGACTACTACCACTGCGTCGAGCTCTCGGACGACGTCCCCGGCAATCCCTGGGTGATCTGCACCCTGTGGCTCGCCGACTGGCTGGTGCGCACCGCAGGCACCGTCGCCGAGCTCGAGCAGACGGTGCTGCCGCTGCTGGAGTGGGTGGAGCGCCACGCCACCGCCGCCGGCCTCCTGCCCGAGCAGGTCAACCCCTTCACCGGCACACCGCTGTCGGTGGCGCCGCTGGCCCTGAGCCACGCCGCCTACGTCGACGTCTGCCTCGCCTACTGCCAGGCCCTGGCGGCCCTCCGGACGGACGCCGGCGCGGCGGCGGAGAAGCGCTCGGCGCTCGGCTAGCCGGGCTGCCGCCCGGTGGAGTTGCTCGGCCGATCTGCCGGCCGGCGGAAGAGCAGCCGCGCCCTCGGCTAACGGTGGGGGCGTGCGGCCGCCGGCGCAGGGGCGGGCACCGGCGTGACCGTGGCGGGCAGGCCCTTCCGGGTGAAGCCCCAGTCGAGGAGCTGGCGCATGTCGCTGTAGAGGTGGGGGGCGCCGAGGAGGACCGCGATCAGGCGGTGGTGTTCACGCACCGCCTCGGCGACCAGGCAGGGGCCGGCGTTGCCGGTGTAGCCGGGCTTGTCCCCGACCGCGGCCGGGTAGATCGAGAGCAGGCGGTTGAGGTTGTGCAGCTGGAAGCCCGGGTGTCCAGTCCCGGCCGGCAGCTGCATGTCGGCGGTGGCCACGAGCAGCTGGAACTGGGGGAACATCTCGCCGGTCACCGTGGCCACCGCGGCGAGGTCGTAGGCGGAGGACATCTGCCCGGGGTCGTCCAGCCCCACCGGGGTGGTGAAGTGGGAGTCGTGGAGCCCCAGCGCGCCCATCTGCGCGTTCATCGCGGCGACGAAGCCGTCCATGCCCACGGTGTCGACGGCCATCGCGGTGGCGGCGTCGTTGCCGCTGATGAGCAGCATGCCGGCGAGCAGGTCGGCGACGGTGTAGGTCTCGCCGGCGTGGATGCCCATGACGGTCTCGTCGCCGGCCTGGTGGAGGGCGTCGGCGGTGATCGTCACCTGCCGGTCGGGGGCGAAGTTCTCCAGCGCCACCAGGGTGCTCACCAGCTTGGTGGTGCTGGCGGGGGCGTGGGCGACGTGCGGGTTGCGCTCCCAGAGGATGGTGCGGGTGTCGAGGTCGACGAGGATGCCGGTGTCGGCGGTCACCGCCGGGGCGCCGCGGCGGTCGGCGGGGATCGTCGAGGCCGCCGACGCCGACTGCGGGTGGGTCAGCGCCTGCTCGTGCGGCTGGTTCTCGACCACGACGGCGACCAGCACGGCGGCGCCCGCCGCCACGGCGGCGGGTCGCGACCGGAGCATGGCGGCGAGACGCGGGTGGAGGAAACGCATGCTCGATCGGCGCCATGGTAGCGGGGGGAGGGAGGATTGGCCAGCGCCGGTGCCGGGTATCACCGGCTTGTCGGATCAGCCCACCGAAGGTATCGATCGCGCCGTGAGACTCGACCGCTTCACCGAGCGCTCCCAGGAGGCGCTCCAGGCCGCCCAGCAGGCGGCCCACTCGCTGCAGCATCCCTCCGTCGACCCCGAGCACCTGCTGCTCGCCCTGCTGGAGCAGCCCGAGGGGCTGGTGCCCGGCGTGCTGCGCCGGCTCGAGGTCCAGCCCGAGCCGCTCGCCGCCCGGCTGCACTCCAGCCTGGACGCGCGTCCCAAGCAGCTCGGCGCCGCCGAGCCGGGTGTCGGCCCCGCGCTGCGCACCGTGCTCACGGGCGCCTTCGACGAGATGGGCCGGCTGAAGGACGAGTACGTCTCCACCGAGCACCTGCTGCTCGCGCTCGCCGGCGAGGACCAGGGCTACGCGGCGCGGATGCTGAAGGCCGCGGGCGTCACCCGCGAGCGCATCTACGCCACCCTCGAGGCGGTGCGGGGCTCGCAGCGGGTCACCGATCCCAACCCCGAGGCCAAGTACGAGGCCCTCGCCAAGTACGGCCGCGACCTCACCGACGCGGCCCGTGCGGGGAGGCTCGACCCGGTGATCGGTCGCGACCAGGAGATCCGCCGGGTGGTGCAGGTGCTCTCCCGGCGCACCAAGAACAACCCGGTGCTCATCGGCGAGCCCGGCGTCGGCAAGACCGCCATCGCCGAGGGGCTCGCGCAGCGCATCGCCGGCGGCGACGTCCCTGAGGGGCTCAAGGACAGGCGGGTCGTCGCCCTGGACCTCAGCGCCATGGTGGCCGGCAGCAAGTACCGCGGCGAGTTCGAGGACCGTCTCAAGGCGGTGCTCAAGGAGGTCACCTCGAGCGACGGCCAGGTCGTGCTGTTCATCGACGAGATGCACACCCTGGTCGGCGCCGGTGCCGCCGAGGGGGCGATGGATGCGGGCAACATGCTCAAGCCCGCGCTCGCCCGCGGCGAGCTGCGCTGCATCGGCGCCACCACCCTCGACGAGTACCGCAAGCACATCGAGAATGACGCCGCGCTCGAGCGCCGCTTCCAGCCGGTGATGGTCGAGCCGCCCTCGGTGGAGGACACGATCAGCATCCTGCGCGGGCTCAAGGAGCGCTACGAGGTGCATCACGGGGTGCGCATCACCGACCCCGCGATCGTCGCCGCCGCGGTGCTGAGCAACCGCTACATCGCCGACCGCTTCCTCCCCGACAAGGCCATCGACCTGGTCGACGAGGCGGCCTCGCGGCTGCGCATCGAGATCGACTCCCTGCCCACCGAGCTCGACACCGTCGAGCGCGAGATCCGCCAGCTGGAGATCGAGCGGGAGGCGCTGCGCAGGGAGAGCGACGTGCCCTCGAAGGAGCGGCGCGAGGCGCTCGAGCGCGAGCTCGCCAACCTGCAGGAGGGCGCCACCGCGCTGCGCGAGCGCTGGCAGCAGGAGAAGACCGCCCTGGAGGCGATGCGCGCGATCAAGGAGCAGATCGAGCAGCTCCGCCACGACGCCGAGCGTGCCGAGCTGATGGCCGACTTCGCCCGCGCCGCCGAGCTCCGCTACGGCCGCCTCACCGAGCTGGAGCGCCAGCTCGCCGAGGAGGAGCAGCGGTTGCACCTGCGCCAGGGCGAGCGTCCCCTGCTCAAGGAGGAGGTCGACGAGGAGGACATCGCCGAGGTCGTCGCCACCTGGACCGGCGTCCCGGTGAGCCGGATGCTCGAGGGCGAGATGCACAAGCTCCTGCGCATGGAGCAGGGGCTGCACCGGCGCGTGGTCGGCCAGGACGAGGCCATCACCGCGGTCGCCAACGCGGTGCGCCGCGGCCGCGCCGGGCTCAGCGACCCCAACCGCCCGATCGGCTCGTTCATCTTCCTCGGCCCCACCGGCGTGGGGAAGACCGAGCTCGCCCGCGCCCTCGCCGAGTTCCTCTTCGACGACGAGCGCGCCATGGTCCGGCTCGACATGAGCGAGTACATGGAGAAGCACACGGTGTCGCGGCTGATCGGCGCGCCTCCGGGCTACATCGGCTACGACGAGGGCGGCCAGCTCACCGAGGCGGTGCGGCGCCGTCCCTACGCGGTGCTGCTCCTCGACGAGATCGAGAAGGCGCATCCCGACGTGTTCAACGTGCTCCTGCAGCTGCTCGACGACGGCCGCCTGACCGACGGCCAGGGCCGCACGGTCGGCTTCACGAACGTCGTCCTGATCATGACCAGCAACCTGGGCTCGCACCTCATCGCCGCGCTCCCCGAGAGCGCCGGCGAGGACGCGATGCGGCAGATGCGCGGCGCCGTGCTCGACGAGGTGCGCGGGCACTTCCGTCCCGAGTTCCTCAACCGCGTCGACGAGCTGATCCTCTTCAGCCGCCTCGACCGCGCGCAGCTGCGCGAGATCGTCGGCATCCAGCTCCGCTCGCTGCGTGACCGGCTGGCGGCGCGGACGCTGCGGCTGGAGGTCTCCGACGCCGCCATGGACCTGCTCGCCTGCGAGGGCTACGACCCGGTGTACGGCGCCCGGCCGCTGAGGCGGCTGATCCAGCGCCGCCTCCAGGACCCGATCGCCATGGCCATCCTCGAGGGCCGCTTCCGCGACGGCGCCACCGTCAGCGTCGATGCCGAGGGCGAGAACCTCGTCATCGGCGGCGGTGGGGCTGCCACGGCGACGGACGGCGAGGTGATCGACGCCCAGATCGTGGAGGCATGACCGCATGGCCCTGCTCTCGCGCGGAGCCCTCGCCCCCGACCTCGAGGCCCGCACCGCCGACGGGCGCACCGTGCGCCTCTCCGACCTGCGCGGGCGTCACGTGCTCGTGTACTTCTATCCGAGGGACAACACGCCCGGCTGCACCGCGGAGGCCTGCTCGCTCGACCGCCACCTCGATGACCTCGGCGACTGCGGTGCGGATGTGATCGGGGTGAGCGTCGACAGCCCGGAGTCGCACCGGCGCTTCGCGGAGAAGCACGGCCTGCGCTTCGCGCTCGCCTCCGACTCCGACCGAACCATCTCCCGCGCCTACGGGGTGGGGAGGATGCTCGGCCTGCTGCCGCTGCACCAGCGGGTCTCGTTCCTGGTCGGGCCGGACGGCACCATCGCCCGGGTCTGGCCGTCGGTCAGGCCGGCGCGCCATGCCGGGGAGGTTCTCGCGGCGGTGCGG
>JAXDLS010000294.1:0-5929 GCA_034666485.1 Chloroflexota bacterium | reverse complement strand
CCCTACGCCGCCGCCGGTCTCGGTGAGCTGGCGGTCTTCGCCTTCTTCGGGCCGGTGGCGACGGTGGGCACCGCCCTGGTCGAGACCGGCGGCGCCATCCCCGCGGCGGCATGGTGGGCCTCGCTGCCGTGCGGGCTTCTCGCCGTCGACGTGCTGCTCGTCAACAACCTCCGGGACATCCCCACGGATGGCGCCGCCGGCAAGCGCACCCTCGCGGTGCGCATCGGCGAGCCCGCCAGCCGCCGCCTCTACGCGCTGGTGCTCGCCGCCGCCTATGCCAGCGTGGCCGCCGGGGTGGCGGTGCGTGCCCTGCCCGTCACCGCGCTGCTGGCGCTGCTCGCGCTGCCGCTGGCGCGGACCCCGCTGACCGTCGTCGCGAGGGCTCGCGGCCGCGAGCTGGTCGCCGGGCTGATCGCCACCGCCCGACTGCACCTGGTCACCGGGGTGCTGCTCACCGCGGGCCTGGCGCTGCGGTGAGCGCCCCCGCCCGGGTGGAGGTCACCGTCCGGCTGCGCGTGCCCGTGGGTGGCGTGGTCGAGCGCCGCGCCCGCCTCGTCGAGGGGGCGGCGGGGTGGGGGGAGTGGTCGCCGCTGCCCTCCTGGTCGCCGGCGGAGGTGGCCGCCGCCGAGGAGGCGGCGGAGCAGGCCGCGCGGCATCCCTTCCCCGCGCCGCGGCGAGCCCGGGTCGTGGTCAACGCGATGGTGCCGCGGGTCGCGCCGTCGCTGGCCGCGCGTCTCGCGCGGGAGTCGGGGTGCGGCACGGTGAAGGTGAAGGTCGGCGACGCCGAGGGTGCGGCGCGGGTGGCCGCGGTGCGCGTCGCCGTCGGCCCCCGGGTGCGGCTGCGCCTCGACGCCAACAGCGCCTGGGACGTGGACACGGCGCTGGCCGAGCTCCGGCGCCTGGCCATCCACGGCGTCGAGCTGGTCGAGGACCCGGTGGGCACCCTGGAGGAGCTGGCCGCGCTCCGCCGCCGCTCGCCCGTGCCGGTCGCCGCCGAGATGTCGGTGCGGAGCGTCGCCGACGCCCGGCGGCTGCGCGCTCTCGACGCCGCCGACGCGGTGGTGCTGAAGCCGCAGCGCATCGGCGGAGTGGCCGTCGCCCTCGCCGCCGCCGCCGAGGCGGGGGTGCCGGCGATCGCCTCCAGCGCCCTGGAGACCTCGGTGGGGCTGACCGCGGTGGTCGCCCTCGCCGCCGCGCTGCCCGGCTCGCCCTACGCCCACGGCGCCGGCACCGCCCTGCTGCTCGAGGAGGACGTCACCAGCGATCCGCTCCTTCCCGAGGCGGGCGAGCTGCGCGCCCGCCGGGTGGTGCCGGACCTGGTGGTGCCGGGGGAGGGGCCGCCGTCCCACCGGGCGCGTCGGCGCCCGGAGAGACGGTGAGCCAGGCCGACGTCTCCCTGGCGTGCTGCCACCTGCTCGTCGACGAGCTGGTGCGGTCGGGGATGAGCGACGCCTGCCTCTCGCCGGGGTCGCGCTCGACCCCGCTCGCGCTGGCGCTGGCACGGCACCCGGGGGTGCGCCTCCACGTCCACCTCGACGAGCGCTCCGCCGCCTACGTCGCCCTGGGGATCTCCCGCCTCCAGGAACGCCCGGTGGCGGTGGTCTGCACCTCGGGCACCGCCGCCGCCGGCTGGCTGCCCGCGGCGGTGGAGGCGCGGCTCTCGCAGCTGCCCCTGGTGCTGGTGAGCGCCGACCGCCCTCCCGAGCTGCGCGACACCGGCGCCAACCAGTCCATCGACCAGCAGCGCCTGTTCGGCGGCCATGTCCGCTGGTTCGCCGACAGCGGCGTGCCCGAGGCGCGGCCGGGGGCGGCCCGGTACTGGCGCTCGCTGGGCAGCCGCGTCGCCGCCGCGGCGCTCGGTCCGCCGGCGGGTCCGGTGCACCTCAACCTGCCGCTGCGCGAGCCGCTGGTGCCCTCGGGCGAGGCCGTGGACCTCGGGCCCCAGGCCGGCGGCCGCGACGGCGGAGCACCCTGGGAGCGGGTGTCGGCGGAGGCGCGGCACCCCGCCGCCGGCGACGTGGCGGGGCTCGCCGCGGAGATCGCCGCCACCGAGCGCGGCCTGGTGGTCGCCGGCAGCCTCCCCGGCGGCGGGGGCGAGGCGATCGCCGCGCTCGCGGCACAGGCCGGCTGGCCGCTGCTCGCCGAGCCCACATCGGGGCTGCGCACCGGCCCGCCGGCTCTCGGCGCCGGGCCGCTGCTGCTCGCCGACCCCGGCTTCCGGGCCGCCCACGCGGTCGACCTCGCCGTCCAGGTGGGCGCTCCACCGACCAGCCGGGCCGTGCTCGCCGCCGTGGCGGGAGCGCGGCGGACGATCGTGGTGGCCCCCGACGAGGTCCACCCCGACCCCGCCCGGGGGGCGGCCTGGACCCTGCGCTGCGACCCCGCCGCGCTCGCCGGGGCGGTGCTGCCACTGCTCGGCGGGTCTCGCCGGCCGGCGGCCATGAGCGCCTGGCTCGAGGCCGACGCTGTGGCGCGGACCGCCGCCGACCGCTGTCTCGACGGCTGGCCCGAGCCCTCCGAGCCGCGTGCCGCCCGCGACCTCGCCGCCGCCCTTCCCCACGGGTCGGTGCTGCTCGCCGGCTCGAGCATGCCGATCCGCGACCTCGACGCCTTCATGGCGCCCCGCGGCGGCCTGCGCGTGGTCGCCAACCGTGGCGCCAGCGGGATCGACGGGCTGGTGTCGACCGCGCTGGGCACGGCCGCCGTGGCGCGACCCGCCTACGCGCTGCTCGGCGACCTCACCCTCCTCCACGACGCCGGGGCGCTGCTCTGGGGCGCCCGCCGGGGCCTCGACCTGGTGCTGGTGGTGGTCAACAACGACGGCGGCGGCGTCTTCTCGATGCTCGGGCAGCGCGACCTCCCCGCGGCCGAGCGGGAGGCGCTCTTCGGCACCCCCCACGGGCTCGACCTCGGCGCCGTCGCCGCCGCCGCCGGCGCCGGGTACCGGCGGCTGGTCGACCCCGCCGGGCTTGGCGAGGCGGTGGCCGCGGCGGCGTCGGAGGGCGGGGTGCAGCTGGTCGAGGTGCCCACCGACCGCCGTCGCAACGTCGAGCACCACGCCGAGGTGGTGGAGCGCGTGGGGGAAGCGCTCAGCCGGCCAGGGCGGTGAGCAGCGCGCTGAACTTCGCCTCGGTCTCGGCCACCTCGAGGGCGGGCAGCGAGCCCTCCACGATCCCCGCCCCGGCGTAGAGCCGGGCACGGCGGCCGCAGAGGGTGGCGCAGCGCAGCGCCACGACCCACTCGCCGTCGCCGGCGGCGTCGACCCATCCCACCAGGCCGGAGTAGAGGCCGCGGGGGACCGGCTCGAGCTCGTGGATGGTGTCGAGGGCCGCGGCCGTGGGGGTGCCGCAGACCGCCGGGGTGGGCTGCAGCGCCGCTGCCAGCCCGAGCGCGCCGGGGGCGTCCGCGACCAGCCGGCCGCACATCGTGGTGGTGAGGTGCCAGAGGCTGGCGGTCGCGGTCAGCCGGGGCGCGGGGTCGACCTCCAGGGTCTCGCAGAAGGGGACGAGGGCGTCGCTCATCGCCTCGACCACGAGGCGGTGCTCGCGGTGGTCCTTCTGCGAGGCGAGCAGACGCCGGGCGGCGGCCGCGTCCTCGCCGGGGCTGGCCGAGCGCGGCGCCGAGCCCGCCATCGGCCCGCACACCACGGTGCGGCCACGACGGCGGAGCAGCGTCTCCGGGGTGGCGCCGAGGAGCATCCGGCCGTCGGCGCCGCGCACCGCGAAGGTGTGGCAGCCGGGGTCGCGGCGGCGCAGCCGGCGCAGCACGGTGGTGGCGTCGATGCCGCCCGAGAGCTCGAGCTCGAGGGTGCGGGCCAGCACCACCTTGCGCAGCGCGCCGCGCCGGATGCGGTCGACCGCCTCGGAGACCGCCGCCGCGTAGACCGAGGGGTCGGGCTCGGGCCGTGAGGAGAGCCGGCCCCCGGTGGCGGTCTCGGTCGGGGGGCGGCGCACCGGCGGGGGCGGGGGCCCCTCGGCGGACGCGTCGCCGCCGTCGCCGAGCAGGTCGGCGCGGACCCCGCCGGCGGCGGTGGTGCGCAGCAGGCGTGCCGGCACCCACAGCCGCGCCGGCACCCCGCCGTCGAAGGCGAGGGCGCCGACCACCACCGCCGACCCGGCGTCGAGGTCGCGGAGCAGCTCCGAGGCGACCTCCCCCGCCTCGGCTCCCTGGTCGGGCCCGGGCTGGACCACGGCCGCCCGGGTGGTGCCCGCGGCGGCGAGCCCGGCGCCCTCCCGCTCGAGCAGGAAGCCGTCCTCCGCGTCCCACACGCTGAGCAGGTCGGTGGCGGCGGTGGTGCGGCCCAGCCTCATCCTCCTACCCCGCCCGGGTGCCGGTGAGCAGCTGGGCGGCGCCGCCGCCGAGGCTCCGGCGCTCGACCCCGGTGAAGCCGGCGTCGCGCACCATGGCGAGGAGCTCGGCGGAGGAGGGCAGCCAGGCCGTCGAGGCCGGCAGGTAGCGGTAGGCCTCGCGGTCGCTGAGCAGGCCGCCGACCATGGGCACGACCCGGCGGAAGTAGAGGGCGTGGCCACGGCGCAGCACCGGGTTGTCGGGTTCGGCCACCTCGAGGAAGCCGATGCGCCCGCCGGGACGCAGCACCCGCGCGGTCTCGCGCAGGCAGGCGGGGATGTCGACCACGTTGCGCAGCGCGAAGCCGCAGACCGCCCCGTCGACGGCGCCGGCGGCGAGCGGCAGGGTGAGGATGTCGGCGCGCACCAGCGGCGCCGAGGTATGGCTGTGGGCGAGCATGCGCGCGGCGACGTCGACGCCGAGGCAGCGCAGCCCGGCGCGCTGGGTCTCGCGGCAGAGGTCGCCGGTGCCGCAGGCGAGGTCGACCACCAGCGAGCCCGCCGGCAGCCCCAGGGCGGCGACGGTGCGCCGCCGCCAGCGGGCGTCGAGGCCGAGGGTGAGCACGCGGTTGAGGCGGTCGTAGCGGGAGGCGATGCGGTCGAACATCGCCCGGTTGGCGTCGGCGCGCTCGCGCGCGTCCGCCGGGCGTGGCGGGCTCAGGCGGGCCACGCGATCTCCACCCCGCGCCGCGCCTCGGCGTGGGCGGCGGCCACCTCGGCGCGGTCGCCGACCCTCTCGATGTGCTCCTCGGCGACGTCGAGGAGCACCTCCCGGAAGTGGTGGGAGACCAGGCGGGTGACCGCCGGGAAGATCTCGCGGAAGGCGGTGACCAGCCGCAGCGCCGCCTCGGTGTCGTCGGCGGCGGTGGCGCGCACCGGTCCACGCACGTGCTCGTCGAAGAGCTCGACGGCGCGCTCGGCGACGGCGCGGACGTGCTCGTCGTGGTCGCGGGCGAGGGCGAGCAGCTCGGGGAGGGGCAGCCCGCTGTCCAGCAGCCGCAGCCCGAGGCGGACCATCTCGACGTCGGCGCTGCTGTAGCGGTGGTCGCCGTCGACGCTCCGACCCAGGCGCAGCCCGGCGCGCTCGAACGCCTGGAGCAGCGGGGCGGCGACGCCGCTGCGCTGGGCGAGCTCGTCGAGGCCGAGCAGCTCCTCGGTCTCCCCCTCGGCGCGGACCGCGGCCACCGCGGCGGCGAGGTCCTGGTCGGCGGCGCCGAGCCGGCCCTCGAGCACCCGGCGCACCGCCGCCAGGGTCAGGCCCTTGCGCTGCAGCGCCCGCACCTCGCGGATCCGCTCGACGTGCTCCTCGCCGTAGAGGGCGAGCCGCCCCTGGCGCCGCGGCGGGGGCAGCAGCCGCTGCGACTGGTAGTACCGGACGGTGTCGACCGAGACCTCCGCCGCCGCCGCCAGCCGCTCGACCCGATACGTCATGAGTATGGACTCTACGAGTCTTTGCTGAGAACGTGCGCACCGGGCCGCCCGTCGCCTGATCGACGGCCGGTCCGGCCCCTCCTGCTTACGCCCGCTCTGCGCTCAGCCGGATCTCGAAGTGGCGCACCCCGGCCCAGCCGCCGGACCCGGGG
>JAXDLS010000293.1:0-5797 GCA_034666485.1 Chloroflexota bacterium | reverse complement strand
GCGCGGCGGCCCACCAGCTCCAGCCGGGAGCGGATCCCCAGCTTGGCGTAGACGTGCCTGAGGTGGGTCTCGACCGTGTTCACCGACACCGACAGGTGCTGCGCGATCTGCTGGTTGGAGCGCCCGCCGCACACCAGGTCGGCCACCCGCTGCTCCTGGGCGGTCAGCCGCTCGGGCTCGTCGAGGCGGCGGTGCCGCCGGCCCCCCGCCACCGCCAGCTCGGCCCGGGCCTGCTCGGCGAGCCAGGCGGCACCGGACGCCTCGGCGAGGTGCAGGGCCGCCGCCAGCGGGGCACGCGCGGCGGCGGGCCGGCCGGTTCGCCGCAGCAGCCCGCCGTGCTCGATCAGGGTCTGCACCCGCTCCAGCGGCAGGTCGACCTGGTCGTGAAGGCCGAGGGCGGCCTGGAGGTGACGCTCGGCCGCGGCGGTGTCGCCCTCGGCCTCGGCGAGGTGGGCGCTGCCGCATGCCAGGGCGATCCGCGGCCAGCGGCAGGGGAGCCGGACGGCGCATGCCGCCAGCCAGCCGAGCACCCGCCGGGCGTCGTCGGGGCGCCGCGCACCGACGTGTGCGGCGACTGCGTGGCGGGCCCAGGGCACCACGCAGGGCTCGCCGATGCCGGCGTGCCGGGTGAGCTCCTCGGCCCGCGCGAACCAGTCACTGGCGGCCTGGGCGCGCCCCTCGGCGAGGTGGCGGCGGCCGCGCACGTGCTGCACCCACAGGAGGGCGATCGCCGGGGGGTCGGGGAGGGCCTCGACCATCCGACACCACTGGTCGCTCTCGTCGAGGCGGCCCATCAGCTGGGCCAGGATCGCGTTGCCCGCCGCCCCGAAGGGGGCCATGAAGGGCACCAGCTCGCCGATGGCGGTGCCCCGCTCGGCGAGGACGAGTGCCTCCTCGAGCCGGCCGGCGCGGATCAGGGTGTCGCCCAGGCTCAGTGCCACCGCGGCGATCGCCTCCACCGCCCCCAGCCGCTCGGCCGCGCCCAGGGCCACCCCGAGCACCCGCCGCGCCTCGGTCAGCCGCTCGGCGTACTTGCCGACGTGGCCGTGGGTCATCAGCGCGCCCCAGCTGGAGGTCAGCTCCGAGAGGTGGGCCCCGAGATCGCGCTCGACCTCGGCGGCCGCCCTCTCGGTGGCGTCGAGCCCGGTCGGGTCGCCGCACAGGAAGCTGATGAAGCCCCAGGCCGCGCACACCCGGGTGCGCAGCGGCTCGTCGACGTACTCGGCGAGGTCGCGGGCACGGGTGACCGCTCGCAGCGAGTCGCCGGGGCCGACGGTGAGCCAGGAGGTCTGCGCCTGGTCGAGGAGCACCTCGATGGCCGCGGGGATCAGCCCCGACCGCTCGGCGAGCCCGGCCGCCTCGTCGAGGTGGAGGGCGGCGCGGTCGCTGGAGCCCGACGCCCAGTGGGCGTGGCCGAGCAGGCGCAGCACCGCCACCCGACCGTCGGGAGGCAGGCTCTGGTCGTCGAGCAGCCGCTCCTGGACCTCGATGGCCGCCACCGGCCGGCCGCCGGTGAGCAGCGCCTCGCCGAGCACCCCGAGCAACGCCGGGCTGGGGCGCTCCCCGGAGAAGTCGAGCGCGGTCTGGAGGTGGTGCACCGCGGTCTGCAGCGCACCGCTGCGCAGCGCGGCCCGACCGGCGCTCTCGAGCACGGCGATCGCCGCCGGGTCGCCGACCAGGTCGGCGCGGATGGCGTGCTGCGCCGCCTCGGTGTCCATGCCCTCGGCGGCGAGAACCGTCACCGCGCGGGCGTGGAGCCGGGCGCGCACCGGCGCGGCCATGTCCTCGTAGAGGGCCTGGCAGAAGAGCGGGTGCACGAACTCGAGGGCGTGGCCGGCGGAGCCGCGCATCAGGCCGCTGCGCGAGAGCGTCTCGATGGCGGTGTCGAGCTCGGCATCGTCCATCCTCGCCACCTCCGCCACCGGACGGGTGCGGAAGTGGATGCCGAAGGCGCTGGCCGCCCGGGCGAAGCGGAGCGCCGGCTGGGGAAGGGCGGCGAACCGGGCCAGCAGCAGCTCGTCGTAGATCCACGGGCGCGAGGTGTCGGTGGGCTCGGGCAGGCTCTCCCCCCGGCGCAGGCTCCTGGCCACCTGCTCGAGCAGCAGGCAGTTGCCGTTGCACAGCCGGAGCGCCTGGGCGACCACGGCCTCGCGCTGGCGGTCACCCGCCTGGGCGGCGAGGAGGGCGCGGGCTGCTCCGTCGCTGAGCGGGCGCAGCTGCTGCATCCGCGCGTGGCCGCCTCCCACCAGGGCCGCCGAGACCTCGCGGGCACGCGGCGGCCAGGGGCGCAGGGTGCCGAGCACGGCGACGGGGCGGTCGCCGATGCGGCGGCAGAGGAAGGAGAGCAGGGCGAGGGAGTCGTCGTCGGCCCAGTGCAGGTCGTCGAGGAGGAGGAGCAGCGGGGTCGAGCCCTGCTCCTGGATCCAGCGCAGCACCTCGTACAGGCTGGCGCCGGCCCGCGCCGGGACGGCCCCGTCGCCGCCGAGGAGATCGGGGCCGCCGGCGGCGGCCAGGGCCTGGCGGAAGAGGCCGAAGGGCAGCTTCGACTCCATCGGATCGCCACGACCGGCGCCGACGCGCACCTCGCCGCCGGCGAGCTGCCGGGCGTGCTCGAGGACCGAGGTCTTCCCCAGGCCGGCCTCGCCGACCACCAGCAGGGTGCCGCCGCGCCCTGCTCGGGCGGAGTCGAGGAGGTGCCTGGTCGCCTCGAGAACCGCCTCCCTTTCCCACACCGGTCGAGCGTATCCGAGCGCCGAGGTGTCCGCCAAGAGACAGGACACGGATGCCCGGTTCGTTCCCGCCGCCGCGCCCGCCGGTCCCGTCGCCGGCAGCCTTCCCCCTAGAGTCACTCCCGATGGAGTTGGCGGAGAGGTTGCTGGACGGGGACGTGCGTGCGCTGGCGCGCGCCATCAGCATGGTCGAGGACCGCTCCGAGGCCCTTCCCGAGCTGCTGAGCGCGGTGCGCGGGCGGGCCGGGCAGGCCCACGTCGTCGGCCTCACCGGGCCGCCGGGCAGCGGCAAGAGCACCCTCGCCGACGGCGTGGTGGAGCGCTGGCGGGCGCTCGACCGCGACGTCGGCGTCCTCGCCGTCGATCCCAGCAGCCCCTTCAGCGGCGGCGCCATCCTCGGCGACCGGGTCCGGATGCAGCGCCACGCCCTCGACCGCGGCGTCTACATCCGCAGCATGGCGGCGCGCGGGCACCTCGGCGGCCTGGCCAGCGCCGCCCGCGAGGCCATCCGCCTCATCGACGCCAGCGGCCGCCGCCACTGCCTCCTCGAGACCGTCGGCGTCGGCCAGTCCGAGCTCGAGGTGATGCTCACCGCCGACACCGTGGTGGTCGTCACCACCCCCGTCGCCGGTGACGGGGTGCAGCTGATCAAGGCCGGCATCCTGGAGATCGCCGACATCTTCGTGGTGAACAAGGCCGACCTGCCCGGCACCGACCGGGTGGTGCGCGAACTGCGCCGGATGGTGCACGAGAGCAACCGCGAGATGCGCTGGGAGCCGCCGGTGCTGACCACCACCGCGACCGGCGGTGAGGGCGTGGCCGAGCTGGTCGCCGAGGTCGACCGCCACCTGGAGTGGGCCACCGGCGACGGCGAGCTGCAGCGGCGGCGCAGCCGGCGGCTGGTCGCCGAGGTGGAGGCGATCGTGGCCGAGCGTGCCGTCGAGCGGGCCCGCAGCGCGCTCCGCGAGACCATCGACACCGACGACCTCGGCGACCTCGCCGGCGTCGACCCCTACGCCCTGGCCGACCGCATCCTCAACGGCCGCCGCTCCGGCTGAACCGAGCCCCGGTGGGCGTCGAGCTCGTCGAGCAGGGCGGCGACGAGGGGGACGAACTCGAGCAGGTTGTAGAGGAAGTGCAGGTAGGGCCGCTGCAGCGGCCCGGCCACCAGCCCGCCGGTGGCGAGGATGCCGTTGACCCCGCCGTGCAGCTCGATCGCCGGCTGCAGGGAGACCACGTAGAGGTAGATGTGCTCGATGTCGTGGAGGCCGGCCACCCCGAAGGCGATCCACAGCCAGCGGTTGTGACGGAAGCGGAGGAGCAGGACCGCGCACCCCAGCCACACCGTCGAGGTCCAGACCAGGTGGACCAGCTCCTGGTTGAGCCGGGTCACCACCCCCTGGGAGCGGTCGGCGTCGCCGCCGGTGGCCAGCAGCTGGAGCACCTGGACGAGGTGCTCGCCCTGGTGGAGCCCCTGGAGGGTCACCAGCGCCGCCAGGGCGCCCAGCGCCGCCGGGCCGGGCAGCGCGAGCCGCCGTCCGCGCCCGGTGGCGATGAGGACGATGACGGTGACGTCCACGGCGACCACCAGCAGAGCGGCCCCCAGCACGATCAGCGGCCCTCGCCGGTCGGCCGGCCAGAGGCCGCGGAGCGCGGCCAGCCGCACCGCCAGCGGCGACCCGGGATGGGGCGCGCGGTGGTGCGCCATCCAGAGCATCGCGCCGGTGCCGGCGACGAGGACGGCGGCGACCCAGGCCAGCCGTCGCGCGCCGAAGCGTCCGCTCGCCGTCACTGCCACCGCGTCATTGTAGGGAGCAGGGCGCGGACCATCGCGCCATCCACTTCGGTCGATCCCAGTTTCGCGCCCGGACGGCGCATGGTATGCACCAGCGATGGAGTTCACCGACTACTACGGTGTCCTGGGCGTTTCCAAGAACGCCGACCAGGCCGCGATCAAGGCCGCCTACCGGTCGCTGGCGCGCACCCTGCACCCCGACGTCAACAAGGATCCCGCGGCGGGCGAGCGCTTCAAGAAGGTCAACGAGGCCAACGCCGTCCTCGGCGACCCGGAGAAGCGGGCCAAGTACGATCGCCTCGGCGCCGACTGGGAGCAGCTCGAGCAGCGGCAGGAGTTCGCCCGCCGCAGCGGGGCGGCCACCGCGCCTCCCCAGGGCGGCGGCGACTTCTTCGAGACCTTCTTCAGCGACGGCGGCCTCGACCTCGACGAGCTGCTGCGGGGCTCCGGCGTTCGCGGCACCTTCCGGCACCGCGCCGCCGCCCCCCGGCGCGGCGCCGACCTCGAGGACACCGTCGACATCACCCTCGAGGAGGCGATGGCGGGAGGGCGGCGGCTGCTGACCGTCGGCGAGCGCCAGGTCGAGGTGCGCATCCCCGCCGGGGTCGCCGAGGGCTCGCGGGTACGGGTCGCCGGCGAGGGCCGGCCCGGCGCCGGCGGAGGCTCGCACGGCGACATCTACCTGCACGTCCACCTGCTCCCGCACCTCCGCTACACGGTGCGCGGTCGCGACCTGGTCGCCGACCTCGAGGTGCGCGACCACCAGGCGGTGCTGGGAGCCGCCATCCGCCTCGCCGGCCCGGCCGGCCCGCTCACCGTGACCGTGCCCCCGGGGACCCAGGCGGGCCGGGCGCTGCGGCTGCGCGGCAAGGGCATCCCCGGCCTCGGTCGCGCCGCCCACGGCGACCTGCTGCTCACCGTGCGCATCACCGTGCCGCCAGCGCCGTCCGACGCGCAGCGCGAGTTGTACGAACGCTTGGCGGGGCTGCGCGACGACGGCGCCGCGGCGGGCGCGGGGTGAGGAGCCCTGCTCGGCCGATCCCTGTGCCGGTGGAGATGCCCGGCAGTTCTGCCGCCGGTCGAGATTCGCGTCCGGCCGCTCTGCCGCCGGTAGAGATTCGCGGGGGACCTCTCTGCCGCCGGTCTTAACCGGGGGGAGGCTTCGCCTCCCCCCGTCTGCCGCAAGACATCGTGCGCTGGCGCGCCCGATGCCGGCGGCGCCCCCCTCCACGCCGGCACTCGCCGGCGACGCGCGCGTCGCGCGCTTGTCGTG
>JAXDLS010000292.1:0-7679 GCA_034666485.1 Chloroflexota bacterium | reverse complement strand
CCTCCCGGGCGGCGAGCGCGGCGTCGATGGCGGCGGCCACGTCGGCCTCGGTGGCGTGGCGGCCGGTCCCGAGGACCAGCTCGTGGTCGTGGGGAGCGCGGACGGTGAAGGGCTCGCCACCGGCCTCGACCTCGCGACCGCCCACCACCATCGGCAGGGGCCGGGGGCCGGCGGCGAGCGTGCCCAGCGTGGCGCGCAGCGAGCGGCGCTCGACCGACCCCGGGGCGTAGGTGCGGACGGGCTCGTTGCGGGGAGGGGGGACGGGCGCGGTCACGGCCGGGATTGTTCCACCCCTCTGCCGGGCGCGTCAGCGCCCAGACAGCACCGGTGTAGAGTGAGGCGGAGATGGAACCGCTTCCCGTCGTCCCCGCGCCCCGCGTCCCCGACCAGCGCCCGGCCCACCTCCGGCTCCTCCCCGACGGGGTCGACCGGAGGCCGCCGTGGCTCACCGTCCGCCTTCCCGCCGGCGAGGGCTACACCCGCCTCAAGGGGATCATGCGCGGGCTCGAGCTGAACACCGTCTGCGAGGAGGCGCGCTGTCCCAACATCGGCGAGTGCTGGGGCCAGGGCACCGCCACCTTCATGATCCTCGGCGACGTCTGCACCCGGGCCTGCGCCTTCTGCGCGGTGAAGAGCGGCCGCCGTGGCGGCGACGTCGACGCCGACGAGCCCCGCCGGGTGGGCGAGGCGGTGGCGCGCCTCCGCCTG
This sequence comes from Chloroflexota bacterium, assembly GCA_034666485.1. GTDB lineage: Bacteria > Chloroflexota > Dormibacteria > Aeolococcales > Aeolococcaceae > CF-96. The sequence goes on along the minus strand of JAXDLS010000292.1, from coordinate 6,971 downwards.
CGCCACGCCGTGGTCACCTCGGTCGACCGCGACGACCTCCCCGACTTCGGCGCCGAACTCTTCGCGGAGACCATCCGGGCGATCCGGGCCGCCTCGCCGGGCACCACCGTCGAGGTGCTCACCCCCGACTTCAACGGCAGCGAGGCCTCGCTGCGCACCGTCATGGACGAGGCGCCGGAGATCTTCAACCACAACGTCGAGACCGTCGGCCGCCTCTACCGCCGGGTGCGTCCGAAGGCCGACCTGCTCCAGAGCCTGCGCCTGCTCCAGGCCGCGAGGCGGATGGAGCCGCGCAGCCGCACCAAGTCCGGGCTGATGCTCGGGCTCGGCGAGACCCTCGAGGAGGTGCGCGAGCTGCTGGCCATGATGAGGGCGCACGACGTCGAGATCGTCACCATCGGGCAGTACCTCCGGCCCTCGCTGAAGCACCACCCGCTGGTCCGCTTCGTGCCGCCGGAGGAGTTCGCGGCGCTCCGCCAGTTCGGCCTCCGCCTCGGCTTCGGGCACGTCGAGTCCGGGCCGCTGGTGCGCAGCAGCTACCACGCCGCCGACCAGGCGGGCCCGGCGCGCGCCGAGGCGGCCGGGGGGTGACGGCGGGCCCGCCCCACCCGCGCCGTTACCTCTGGCTGGGCACGGTGGGCTACGCCGAGGCCTGGGCGCTGCAGCGGCGGCTGGCCCGGGCCCGCGCCGAGGGTGACCTCGACGCCGACTGCGTCCTCCTCCTCGAGCACCCTCCGGTGTTCACGATGGGGCGGAACGGGAGCCCGGAGCACGTCCCCGGCGGCGCCGAGCGGATCCGCTCGCTGGGCGCCGACTACGTCGAGGTCGACCGCGGCGGCTCGGTCACCTTCCACGGACCCGGGCAGCTGGTCGCCTATCCCATCCTCCGCCTCGCCGAGGCCCTCCCCATCCCCGGCCGGCCCGGGCAGGGCGACGTGCTCCGCTACGTCCGCGCCCTCGAGGAGGCGATGCTCGGCGCCGCCGCGACCGCGGGGGTCGGCGCGGGGCTGCGGCCCCCCTACACCGGCGTCTGGGTGGGCGGGCAGAAGCTCGGCGCCATCGGGGTGAAGCTCAGCCGCGGGGTCACCCTGCACGGGCTGGCGATCAACGTCACCACCGACCTGGGCTGGTTCGCCGAGGTGGTGCCCTGCGGGATCAGCGACGGCGGCGTCACCTCGCTGGAGCGGCTGGGCGCATCAGGCTGGACGCCGGAGCGGCTGGCCCCGGCACTGGCCGGCCACCTCGCCGCGGCGCTGGGCCGGGTGGCGGTCCCGGCCGGCCGCAGGCTGGCCGAGCTCGCCACCGCCGCCGCCTGATCAAAGGCGTCAAACGAACCGGAGCGCAGGGATCGGGGGGTGCCGTGCGTTGAATGTGCACCGGAGATGCGATCTGTTCCGTTCGATCGGTGCGTTTTCGCACAATCAGCCTCTGGTCAGGGTCACGAGAAGCAATTACCATCCGAAAAGACCGGTGCATGTGTTCGTTTGCAGCGGGTCCATCCGGATGGACGGTCAGCCCCCGTTCCGAAGGAGCTTGAGGCCGTGTTTGTCAGAAACCGAATGCTGAATCACCTGTCATGGCCGGCCGAGGACGGCTCGATCCGCAGGCAGCGCCGCCAGGCGCTCTGCGAGCTCGACGGCCTGCTCTCCCAGCTCGAGGAGATGAACCTGCGGGGCACCGAGGTCCCCGGCAGGGTGCGCGTGGCGCTGCGCCGTCACGGTGCGCCGGTGTCGGACACGGACGCGGCCGCCCAGCTCATCGAGATGATCTTCGCGGTGCAGGAGCGCTACATGCTCCATCCGCAGCTGCCACCGCCCCCCGGGGTCGAGGACCTGCGCCGCCGCATGGCGAGCTGAGCCCGCCCGCACCGGGCGACCTCGCCTTCGCGCTGTCTCCGGAGTAAGGTCCGGGGGGCGGGTCCGGCCCGGTTCGGATGGGGGAATGTGCGACAGCTCACCAGCCTCGACGCGCAGTTCCTCGCGCTCGAGGACCGGCACAACCACGGTCACGTCGGCGGCCTGACCATCCTCGAGGCCGCCACGGTGTCGGGGGAGCCATTCACCGCGCAGCGGGTCGCCGACATGCTCACGACGCGACTCCACCTGCTGCCCCCCTTCCGCTGGCGCCTCGCCGAGGTGCCGCTGGGCATCGACCATCCCTACTGGATCGACGACCCCGAGTTCGACCTCGAGTACCACGTCCGCGAGCTCGCCCTCCCCGACCCCGGCGACGACCGCCAGCTCGCCGAGCAGGTGGCGCGCATCCACTCCCGGCCGCTCGACCGCTCCCGGCCGCTGTGGGAGCTCTACGTGATCCACAACGTCGCCGGCGGCCGGGTCGGGATGTTCACCAAGATCCATCACTCGGCCATCGACGGGATGTCCGGGGCCGAGATCCTCTCGGTGGTGCTCGACCTCGAGCCGGAGGGCAGGGTGATCGCACCGCCGGACCCCGACGGCCGGCCCGCCCGGGTCCCCGGCGGGCTCGAGCTCTTCGGCCGCGGTCTCGCCAACCTGCCGCGCCGGCCGCTGCGCACCCTCCGCGGGCTGCCTCCGATGGTCGCGAACCTCGACACCCTGCCCGGCGTCGGCGCCATCCCCGGCACCGCGACGGTGGCCAGGGTCAGCCGCCGCATCGCCCGCCTGATCCCCGGCGTCGAGCCGGGCGAGGTGCTGGAGATGCCGCGCACCATCGCGCCGCGGACGGTGTTCAACGGCCCCATCTCCGGCCACCGCAGGGTGAGCTTCGCCACCCTCCCGCTCGACGAGGTGAAGGCGGTCAAGAACCGCTTCGGCGTCACCGTCAACGACGTGGTGGTGGCGATCGGCGCCGGGGCGGTGCGGCGCTGGCTGCTCGACCACGCCGAGCTGCCCGACCGCCCGCTCACCGCCATGATCCCGCTCTCGGTGCGCACCCCCGAGCAGTTCGGGACCTTCGGCAACCGCATCTCGATGATGGGCGTGCCCATCCCCACCGATGAGCCCGATCCCCTGCTTCGGCTCCGGCGCACCCACGAGGTGCTGCGCTCGGCGAAGGAGCGCCACCGGGGGGTGCCCGCGAGCATCCTCCAGGACGTCACCCGGTCGATCCCCCCGGCGGTCTTCGCGCGGGCCTCCCGCACCGTGCTCGGGCTGGTGTCGCGCGGACCGGTGGCCCCGGTCTGGAACCTCTGCATCTCCAACGTGCCCGGGGTGCCGATGCCGCTGTACTGCGCCGGCGCCCGGGTGCTCAACGAGTACCCGATCTCGGTGATCGCCGACGGCATGGGGCTGAACATCACCGTGCTCAGCTACCAGGGCCAGATGGACTTCGGTATCGTCGCCGACCGCGAGCAGATGCCCGACGCGTGGCCGCTGGTCGACAATCTCCGCGACGAGCTGGCGACCCTGCTCGCGATCAGCCCGGAGCAGGAGTAGCGAGATGGACGTCGAGGACGCCAAGCGTGCCGCCGGCGAGGCTGCGGCCGAGCTGGTCGAGGACGGCATGACCCTGGGCCTGGGGACCGGCTCGACGGCCCGCTGGTTCATCGCCGCGGTGGGGCGCAGGGTGCAGGAGGGGATGCGGCTGCGCGGCGTGCCCACCTCGCGGGCGAGCGAGGCGCTCGCCGCCGAGGAGGGCATCCCCCTGGTCGAGCTCGACGCCACCGGTGTCGACCTCGCCGTCGACGGGGCCGACGCCGTCGACCGCCGGCTGCGGGTCATCAAGGGCGCGGGGGCGGCGCTGCTCCGCGAGAAGATCGTCGCCGCGGCGGCCCGCCGCTTCGTGGTGGTGATCGACGAGGGCAAGCTCCGCGATCCCCTCGGCGGCCTCCTGCCGGTCGAGCTGGTCCACTTCGGCCACCTCTCCACCCTGGCCCACCTCGACCGGCTGGGGGGCGGCTTCCGGCTCCGGCTCGACGCCGCCGGACGGCCGCTGGAGACCGACAACGGCAACCTCATCGCCGATGGCGAGCTCCCCGTCATCGACGACCCCGAGGGGCTGGGGGCGCGGATCGACGGCATCCCCGGCGTGGTCGGCCACGGCCTCTTCTGCGGCCTGGCCCACCTCGTCCTGGTGGCGCGGCGGGACGGCGCGGTCGATCGCCTGACCGCGGACTGATGCGCCGCGGCGAGGGCTATCCTGCCCTGCTGTGGCTGTGAGCGACCTGTCCGGCGCGACCGTTCTCCTCACCGGGGTCACCGGCTTCCTCGGCACCGCCATCCTGGAGAAGCTGCTGCGCAGCGTGCCCGGCTGCCGGGTGGTGACCCTGGTCCGCCCCGGACGCCACGGCGCCGAGCGGCGGGTGCGCGACGAGGTGCTCGCCTCCCGTGCCTTCGCGCCGCTGCGCGAGCGGCTGGGGGACGGCTGGGAGGCGGCGCTGAGCGGGCGGCTGCACCCCATCGGGGGCGACCTCGGCCGCCCGCGGCTGGGGCTCGACGAGGACGGTCTGCGCGCCCTGGCGGGCGTGGACGTGGTCGTCCACTCCGCCGCCGAGGTGGCCTTCGACAGCCCCCTGGACGCCGCCCTGCGCACCAACGTCGGCGGCGCCGTGGGCCTGGTCGAGACCGTGCTCGCCGCCGGCGCCCGGCCCGCCTTCGTCCACGTCTCCACCGCCTACGTCAGCGGGGTGCGCCGGGGGCTGGTGCTGGAGGGTGCGCCCGGTGGCCTGGCGGCCGCCGGAGGCGCCGCCCTCGACTGGCGCGCCGAGCTGCAGGCGGCGGAGACGGTGCGCGCCGGGCTCGAGGCCGAGTCGCGCTCGCCGCGGCGGCTGCGCCGGCTCGCGGCCACCGCGCGGCGCGGGCCCGGGGCGTCGGGGGTGCCCGCGGCCGGCGCCGAGGTGGAGCGGATGCGCGCGCGCTGGGTCGAGGCCCGGCTGGTCGAGCACGGCCGCGCCCACGCCCGCGCGCTGGGGTGGTCGGACGTCTACACCATGAGCAAGGCGCTCGCCGAGCTGGCGGTCAGCGAGCGCTGCGGCGAGCGCCCGCTCTCGGTGGTGCGGCCGTCCATCATCGAGTCGGCGCTGCACGAGCCCGTGCCCGGCTGGATCGTGGGCCTGCGCATGGCCGAGCCGGTGATCCTCGCCTACGGCCGCGGCCTGCTCCCCGAGTTCCCGGGGCTGCCCGACGGCATCGCCGACCTGGTTCCCGTCGATGTCGTCAGCAACGCGGTGATCACCGCGGCGGCGACCCCGCCGGCGGCGGGACGGGCCGTGTACCACGTCGGCACCGGGGCGCGGAACCCGCTGCGCTACCGCCAGCTCTTCGAGAGCGTCCGCGCCTACTTCCGCGCCCAGCCACTCCACGACTCCGCGGGCGCGCCGATCGCGGTGCCCGACTGGCGGTTTCCCACCGGCCGCCAGGCGGGGCGCCGCCTCGCCAAGCTCGAGCGCGGGCTGGAGGTCGCCGTCGGCACCGTGGAGCGCGGCCCGGCGACGCCGCGCACGCGGGTGCTCCACCAGCGCCTCGACGAGGCCCGCGACCGGGTGCGCCGGGCCCGCGCGCTGGCGGAGATGTACGCGGTGTACACGGAGATGGACGCGGTCTTCGACGACGCCGGCACCCGCGCCCTCGACCTGGGCCGGAGCGACGCCGAGCGCGCCGAGTTCCCCTTCGACGTGGGGGTGATCGACTGGGACGACTACCTGCAGCGCTCCCACGTCCCCGCGGTCGTCGAGCTCGCCCGGCTGCGCCGCCGCCGCCCACGACCGGTGCTGCCGCGGCCGACCTCGTCGCCCGCGCCCCCGCCCGCCCGGCTGCCCCGGGTGCGCGCCGGCGCCGAGCCCGCGCTGGCGGTCTTCGACGTCGAGGGCACGATCGCCGACCTCACGCTGGTGCAGCACTACCTGTTCTTCCTCCTCGACCGCGAGGAGCGGCGGCGCTGGCCGCTCACCATCGCCCGCACCGCGATGCACGTCCCCGGCTGGCTGCGCCTCGACCGGGTGAACCGGCTCGAGTTCCAGCGCCGCTTCTACCGCCGCTACGCCGGGCTGGAGCGCGAGTTCGTCGCCGAGACCGCGCGCCGCGCGCTCCACGACGTCACCCTGCCGCGCTGCTTCCCGCGGGCGATGCGCCGGGTCCGCGAGCACGTCGACGCCGGCCACCGGGTGGTGCTGGTCACCGGCGCGCTCGACGAGGTGGTGCGGCCCCTCGCCGAGCTGCTCGAGGTCGAGCTGCGCGCGGCCCACCTGCGCACCGTCGACGGCGTGTTCGACGGCGACCTCGCGGAGACCCCGCCGAGCGCCGAGGCGCGCGGCGCCCTGGTCACCCGGCTGGCCGCCGACACCGGCGCACGCGCCGCCGCCTGCTCCGCCTACGCCGACAGCATCAGCGATCTCTCGATGCTCGAGGCGGTGGGGAACCCGGTGCCGGTCAACCCCGACCTGCGGCTGCACTCGGTGGCGCGGCGACGGGGCTGGCCGGTGCAGTCCTGGGGGGTCGGCGACGGCGGCGGCCGCGTGCCCGTGGTGCTGCCGCCGCGGGTGCACCCGGAGCGAAGCCGCCGCGTCGCCGCGGGACGCCGCTGATGCGCGCCCTCGAGTGCACCCCGACGCTGCCCGGCTATGCGCTCGCGCGGGTGGCCGGCGGCACCCGCGGCGGTCCCTTCACGATGCTCCGGCTCACCCACCGGCCGCCGCCGGAGCTGCTCGGCGAGGACTGGGTGCGCCTCCGCCCCCGGCTCGCCGGCATCTGCGGCAGCGACCTGTCCGCCCTGCGCGGCCACGCCAGCCCCTACCTCGGGGCGCTCGCCTCGTCGCCGTTCGTGCCCGGCCACGAGGTGGTCGCCACCGTCGCCGGCGGTGGCGGGCGCTGGAGCGACGGCACCCGGGTGGTGGTCGAGCCGCTGCTCCACTGCGGGGTGCGCGGGGTGGTGCCCGCGTGCCCGCGCTGCGCCGCCGGCGAGCCGCAGGGATGCGAGTCGGTGGCCGGTGACGGCTTCGCGGCGGGGCTGCAGAGCGGCTACTGCGCGGCCACCGGTGGCGGCTGGGCGGGGGA
>JAXDLS010000291.1:0-3298 GCA_034666485.1 Chloroflexota bacterium | reverse complement strand
GGGGTGCTCCACTCCCTCAGCGGCACCATGGCGATCAGCGAGGTCTCGGTGCGCGACGCCGAGCTGCTCGCCATCGAGGAGATCAACGCCAAGGGCGGCGTCCTCGGCAAGCAGCTGGTGCCCTCCGTGGAGGACGGCGCCTCCGACTGGCCGACCTTCGCCGAGAAGGCGCAGAAGCTGATCTCGGTGAACGGCGTGGCCGCCGTCTTCGGTGGCTGGACCTCGGCCAGCCGCAAGGCGATGCTGCCGGTCTTCGAGCGCAACAAGGCGCTCCTGTACTACCCCGTGCAGTACGAGGGGCTGGAGTCGTCGCCCGACATCTACTACACCGGCGCGACCACCAATCAGCAGATCGTCCCCGCCCTCGACTATCTCAAGGCGCAGGGCAGGACCAGGCTGTTCCTGGTGGGCAGCGACTACGTGTTCCCGCGCACCGCGAACAAGGAGATCAAGGCGTACGCGGCCGGCAACGGGATGACGATCGTCGGTGAGGAGTACACGCCGCTGGGCAACACCGAGTACGCGACCGTGGTCAACAAGGTGAAGGCCGCCTCGCCGGACGCGGTGTTCAACACCCTCAACGGCGACAGCAACGTGGCCTTCTTCAAGCAGCTCCACAGCACCGGGATCACCGCCGCCCAGATGCCGGTGATGTCGGTGAGCATCGCCGAGGAGGAGGTCCGCGGGATCGGCGCCGACAACATCGCCGGCCAGCTGGTGGCGTGGAACTACTACCAGACCACCGACACCCCCGCGAACGCGAAGTTCGTCGCCGCCTACAAGGCGAAGTACGGGGCCAACCGCGTCACCGACGACCCGATCGAGGCGGGCTACACCGCCGTCCACCTGTGGGCCGCCAGCGTCGAGAAGGCCGGCTCCGTCGACGTCGAGAAGGTCAAGGCCGCCGCCGGTGGCATCACCTTCGACGCCCCCGAGGGCACGGTGACCATCGACGGCCTCAACCACCACATCTACAAGACGGCGCGCATCGGCGTCATCCAGCCGGACGGGCAGATCAAGGAGGTCTCCAACTCGACCAGCCCGATCAAGCCGGATCCCTACCTGGCGGGGTACGACTGGGCCAAGGGCCTCTCCGGGTAGAGACGGAGGCAGGGTGAGGTGGAGATCGTCCTCGCGCAGCTGTTCGTCGGCCTGAGCGTCGGCTCGATCCTCCTGCTCATCGCGCTCGGTCTCACCTTCACCTTCGGGCAGATGAACGTCATCAACATGGCGCATGGCGAGTTCATCATGGCCGGCGCCTACACCACCTACGTGCTGCAGCAGGTCATGGGCGACCGCCTCACCGGCCTGTCGTTCATGGTCTCGCTGCCGCTCGCCTTCCTCATCGCCGGGGCCATGGGTGTGGTGCTCGAGCGCCTGCTCATCCGCCGCTTCTACGGGCGGCCGCTCGACACCCTCCTGGTCACCTGGGGGGTGAGCCTCATGCTCCAGCAGCTCGCCCGGCAGATCTTCGGCGCGCCCAACGTCGAGGTGCGCGCGCCCTCGTGGCTGAGCGGAGGGCTGACCATCGGCGGGGTCAGCCTCTCCTCCGCCCGCCTCTTCATCCTGGCGCTGGTGGCGCTGGCGGTCGGGGTCATCTGGTTCTACATGACCCGGCTGCGACCCGGCCGCAGCATGCGGGCGGTGATGCAGAACCGGCAGCTCGCCTCCTGCAGCGGCATCCGTACCCATGGGGTCGACCGCGCCACCTTCTTCATCGGCTCGGGGCTCGCCGGGGTGGCGGGCGTGGGCCTCACGCTGCTCGGCTCGATCGGGCCCACCCTCGGCAGCAACTACATCGTCGACGCCTTCCTGGTGGTGGTGGTCGGCGGTCTGGGACAGCTCCGCGGCGCGGTGCTCGCCGCCTTCGGGCTCGGAGTGCTGAACTCCTTCGTCGAGTACGGCACCCAGGCGAGCTTCGCGAAGGTCGTGGTGTTCGTGGCGATCGTGGCCTTCCTGCAGGCCCGTCCCCAGGGCCTGGTGGTGCTCCGCACCCGGTCGCTGTCATGAGGGCGGTGCTCCCGGCGGTCAAAGGACGCCTCGCCGGAGGTCCGTGGGCGGGCAGGGCACTCTTCGCGCTGGCGGCGCTGGCACTGCTGACGGGCGCCCCGCTGCTCCTCTCCGACTTCCGCCTCAGCCTGCTCGCCAAGTACCTCTGCTTCGCCATCGTCGCCGTCGGCATCTCGCTGTCGTGGGGATACGGCGGCATGCTCACCCTCGGCCAGGGCGTGTTCTTCGGCCTCGGCGGCTCCTCCATGGCCCTCTACCTCAAGCTCGAGGAGGCGGGGCCGGGCCGCGTGCCCGACTTCATGTCGTGGAGCGGTGTCGAGCACCTCCCGCTCGTCTGGGAGCCGTTCCGCTCGCCCTGGTTCGCGGTGCCGGCGGCGGTGCTCCTGCCGATGGCGGTCGCGGCCTGCCTCGGCGCGCTGGTCTTCCGCCAGCGGGTCCGCGGCGCCTACTTCGCCATCCTCAGCCAGGCGCTCGCCGCCGCCTTCGTCGTCCTGCTGGTCGGGCAGCAGGGCCTCACCGGGGGCACCAACGGGCTCACCAACATCAAGCAGCTGTTCACCTTCGACCTCAACGACCCCGGCAACCAGCGTGCCCTCTACGTCGTGGTGGCGGTGGCGCTCGGCGCCGTCTACCTGGCCGCGCGCCAGCTGGTCAGGAGCCGGTACGGCCGCCTGCTCATCGCCGTGCGCGACGGCGAGGACCGGGTGCGCTTCCTCGGCTACAACCCTGCCACGGTGAAGCTGGTCGCCTTCACCGTGTCGGCGGGGATGGCGGGGCTCGCCGGCGCGCTGTTCGTGCCCGTGGTCGGCATCATCTCGCCCGCCCAGCTGGGGGTGATCCCCTCCCTCGAGTTCCTCATCGGCGTCGCCATCGGAGGACGGGCCTCGCTGGCCGGCGCGGTGCTGGGCGCCCTGGTCGTCAACTACGCGAAGACCGGCCTCAGCGAGCAGTTCGCCTCCGGGTGGCTGTTCCTGGAGGGAGCCCTCTTCGTCGCGGTCATCACCTTCGCCCCGCGCGGCCTGACCGGCGGCGCGCGCTGGCTGCGGGAGGCGCTGCAGCGCGCCCGCAGTGCCGGCGCGACGCCCGAGCTGGACCCGGTGTGACGTGAGCGAGGTGCTGCTGGAGGTGAGCGGGCTCGAGGTGGTCTTCGACGGCTTCCGCGCCATCGACGGTGTCGACCTCTCCATCCGTGCCGGCGAGCTGCGCTTCCTCATCGGCCCCAACGGCGCCGGCAAGACCACCCTGATCGACGTCATCACCGGCCTGACCCGCCCCGCCTCGGGGTCGG
>JAXDLS010000290.1:0-3707 GCA_034666485.1 Chloroflexota bacterium | reverse complement strand
CGCGGGCGGCGGCCGCGCGTCGACCGTGCGCTCCGTGATCATCGTTCTGATGGCTCTCCTGTCTCAGGCCCAGACGTCGGCGGACCAGCCGCCGCCGAACCAGCCGACGCCGGACCAGCCACCGCCGGACCAGCCACCGCCGGACCAGCCACCGCCGGACCAGCCGCCGCGGGAGCGCTCGAGCGAGCCGGCGCCGGTCGAGACCGGCCAGGTCTGGTGGGCGGCGGGGGTGGGCGCGGTGAGCAGCGGCTGGAGCCGGAGCTGGCCCGCACCCTGGAGCAGGCGGCTGGTCCCGCCGAGCGGGGCCGCCCCGCCGGTGAGCAGTGCCTTGACCTGGTCGGGCGTGGCCGACGGGCGCTGCGAGAGCAGCAGGGCGGCGGCGCCCGAGACCACCGCCGCGGCCTGGGAGGTGCCGCTGCCGCGGAAGAAGCGCCCCGCGACGGTGGCGGTGAGGCCGTTCAGCATGTCGATGGTCGAGCCCGGGTCGCGCAGGCTGGCGATGTGGGTCCCGGGGGCGACCAGGTCGGGGGTGCGCACCGAGGTGCCGCCGTTGGAGAAGGCCGCGACCGTGTCGTCCGCGGGAGTCAGCGTGCTCATGGTGTCGACGGCACCGGCGGCGATCACGTAGGGATCGGCGGCGGGATCGGCCAGCCCGTCGCTGGCGTTGCCGAAGTTGCCCGCCGATGCGACCACCACCAGCCCGTGGCGCCAGGCCACCTCGGCGGCGTGCGCGAGCGGGTCCAGCGCGTACGCCTGGGTGCTGTTGGTGCCGAAGGAGAGGTTGAGGATGCGGATGTTGAGCCCGTTGTCGGTGCGGTGCTCGACCACCCATCCGATGCCGGCGATCACCTGGGAGACATCGCTGTTCCCCTGCGCGTCGGCGACCTTGACGCTGACCAGCCGCGCGTCGGGGGCCATGCCCACGAAATCGACGCTGTTCCCGGCGTAGGCACCGGCCACCGCGGCGGCGTCGCGCCCCGCGATGATCCCGGCCATGTGGGTGCCGTGGCCGAAGCCGTCGGCGGAGCGCAGCGCCGGGGAGTCCGCGTCCTGGGTGAGGTCGGGTCCGTTGACCACCTTCCCCGCGGCGGAGAGGCCGTCGACGCGGGTCACCCCGGAGTCGATCAGCGCCACGTCGACGCCGCGGCCGGTGTAGCCGCTCCGCCAGAACGCCTGGGCGCCGGTGCCGAGGGTGGTGGTGACCAGCGAGCCGGCGTCCGTGGCGGCGTCGAAGCCGCCGCTCGCCGAGAGCCGGACGGGCGCATCGGCCTCGACCGAGACGATGCCGTGCAGGGCGCGCAGCGCCGCGATGCCCGCGCGCGGAAGGCGGGCGGCGAAGCCGTCGACGATCGGCAGCTGCAGTCCCACCCGGCCGCCGAGATCGCGCGCCGCCTGCTCGGCGGCCGCGAGGCCGGCTCCGGGCAGGGCCCGGACGATGACCGGCTCCAGCGGGCCGGCGGCCGCGGATGCGGTCGTGACGACCACGGTCGCGCTCGCCGAGAGCGCCAGAGCCAGTCCCAGGCAGGCGACCGCGGCGCCATGCCGCCCCCTGCCCCAGCTGCCACCATCGCGGACGCCGCCCGCGCCCCGTGCTGCAATCATCGCCGGTCCCCCAGGTTGCCGGACCCGGCGCCGGTCCCACCCCGCGCGCACCGCATCCATTCGATTTGCAACCGTGCGGGTTGATCAGACCACGGCCGGGGCCACGGACACGGCGCAAAGCGGTGAACAGCCTGCACGCGGCGAAACGAAGCGATGACAGGCGCCGGTTTCACAATCCTTGACCCGGTGCCGCGATCCCGCGACGCAGGCGCAACCTCGGTGGCGAACCGGCGGCGAACGGTCAGTCGACCTGGACCATCCCCAGCCGGATCGCGTACTTGACCAGGTCGGTGTTGCGGTGGATGTCCAGCTTGGTCATCAGCCGGGTCCGGTGGTTGTGCACGGTCTTCACCGAGAGGGTCAGCATCTCGGCGATCTCCCGGCTGGAGTGCCCCTCGGCGATCAGCTTGAGGATCTCCTGCTCGCGCCCCGAGAGCCGGCGGCCCTGGGCGGTGCCGTCCTGGCCGCGCTCGCCGCGCTGCAGGTAGTCGCTCATCAGCGCCTTGGCGAGCAGCGGCGAGAGGTACGAGTGCCCCTCGTGGGTGGAGCGGATGGCGCTCATCAGCTCCACACCGCCGCTGCGCTTGAGCACGTAGCCCGAGGCGCCGGCGCTGATCGAGCGGAAGAACACGTCCTCGTTGTCGTGCATGGTGAGGATGAGCACCTTGATGGCGTCGTTCTGGCCACGGATCTGCCGGGTCGCCTCGATGCCGTCGAGCTGGGGCATGGTGATGTCCATCAGCACCACGTCGGGGGCCAGGGTCAGCGCCGTCTGCACCGCCTGGCGCCCGTCCTCCACCTCGCCGACCACCTCGAGGTCGGGCTCGCCCTCGAGCAGCGAGCGCACGCCCTCGCGGAACATCGCGTGGTCGTCGACGAGGAGCACCCGGATGGGCTCAGCCATGGGCGGTCACCGGCGTCGCCTCGCCGAGGGGGATGCTGGTCGAGATCTGCGTGCCCCCGCCGGGGCGGCTGGTCACCCTCAGGGTCCCGCCGGCGATGCTGGCGCGCTCGCGCATCCCCGCGATCCCCAGCCGCGACCGGCCGGCGCCGTGCTCGCCATCGATCTCGAAGCCGACCCCGTCGTCGCAGACCTCCAGGAGCACGATGTCGGGGAGGAAGCGCAGGCGGAACCGCACGCTGCGGGCGTCGCTGTGCTTCTGCACGTTGGCGAGCGCCTCCTGGGCGATCCGGTAGAGCGCCACCTCGACGGTCGGGGGCAGCCGGCGCAGCCGTCCCACGGTGTCGACGGAGGCGTCGAGGGAGGTGCCCGCGGTGCGGTCGCGGACGTGCCGGGTGAGCGCCGGCAGCAGCCCGAACTCGTCGAGCGCGGGCGGCCGCAGCTCGGTGGCGATGCGCTGGAGGTCGCGGAGGGTGGCGCTGGCCAGGCGCCGCAGCCGGCCCAGGGTGGCGGTGAGCTCCGGCTGGCCGTGGCGCGCCGCCGCCGCCTCGGCGGCGTCGACGGTGGTCATCAGCGCGGCGAGCAGCTGGTTGGCCTCGTCGTGGAGCTCGCGCGCCACCCGGCGGCGCTCCTCCTCCTGGGCGTGGATGACCATGTCGGCGAGGCGCCGCGTCTCCTCGCGCTGGCGATCGAGGGAGACGGTGAGGGCGCGGCTCTCCTCGAGGCGGCGGGCGAGGTCGACGGAGAGCTTGGCGTTCTCCTCGGCGATCGCCCGCTGGGTGCGCACACTGCTCATCAGCCGCCGCTCCGCCGACTGGATCTGGGCCGCCCCGGCGGCGCTGATGAAGCCCACCCCCCACACCGAGAAGAGGAAGAGGAGGACGTGGCCGGCGTGGGCGCGGGCGGCCTGCGCGAAGATGGGGTCGAAGGGCAGCACCGCGCAGAAGGCGAGGCTGATCACCGCGCAGATGAAGTAGAGGGTGCGCGTCTCCAGGGTGAGCGCGCAGGCGATGATGATCAGGTAGTAGAGGAAGACGAGCAGGCTCATGTGGTAGCCGGTGAGCCGCACCACCTCGGTGGTCAGCGCCACGTCGACGAGCAGGCCGAGCACCACCTTGGTGTGGGAGAGCCACACCCGGGGCAGCAGGAAGTGGTAGGCGACCGCGTAGAGCAGGGCGGTGGCGAGCAGCACCAGGAACCACGG
>JAXDLS010000289.1:0-8188 GCA_034666485.1 Chloroflexota bacterium | reverse complement strand
TCCCCGGAGCGCTGCTGCGCAACGCCTCGCTCGAGTTCCGCTGCGAGCCCTCCTGGCTGCGGGTCGAGACCGAGGCGTCGCCCTTCACCGCCGGCTGCCGCCGCGGCGACGTGCTCCGGATCCCCGTGTCCCACGGCGAGGGCCGCTACGTCGCCGACCCCGAGACGCTGATCCGCCTCGAGGAGGAGGACCGGGTGGCGCTGCGCTACGTGCGCCCCGACGGCGGACCGGTGGGCGAGGCGTCGCCCAACGGCTCGATGCGCGACATCGCGGGAATCCTCGACGCCGGGCGGACCGTGCTCGGCATGATGCCCCACCCCGAGCGCGCCTGCGAGGCGCTGACCGGCGGTGCCGACGGGCTGGCGCTGATCCGCTCGGTGGCGGCGTCGCTGGCCCGCGAGGGGGCCTTTTCCCGGTGACCGGCGCCGGCGTCGAGGCGCCCCCCGCCGGCCTGCTCGCCGAGGTGGCGCTCACCGAGGCGGAGTACCGGCTCGCGGTCACCGCCCTGGGCCGCGTCCCCAACCCGCTCGAGCTCGGCATCATCGGCGCGCTGTGGAGCGAGCACTGCGGCTACAAGACCAGCCGCCCGCTGCTCTCCCGGCTGCCGACCACCGGTCCGAACGTGCTCCAGGGGCCGGGCGAGAACGCCGGTGCCGTCGACATCGGCGCGGGGCTCGCCTGCGTCTTCAAGATCGAGTCCCACAACCACCCGAGCGCGATCGAGCCCTACCAGGGCGCGGCCACCGGGGTCGGCGGCATCCTCCGTGACATCTTCACCATGGGCGCGCGGCCGGTGGCACTGCTCGACTCGCTGCGCTTCGGCCCCCTCGACGAGCCCCACCAGCGCCACCTCCTCGAGGGAGTTGTTGCCGGGATCGGCGGATACGGCAACTGCATGGGCGTGCCCACGGTGGGCGGCGAGGTGTACTTCGACGAGTCCTACCGGCACAACTGCCTGGTCAACGCGATGTGCGTCGGCGTCGTCGAGCACGAACGGCTGGTTCGCGCCGCCGCCGCCGGGCCGGGCAACCCGGTGCTGCTGGTCGGCGCCGACACCGGCCGCGACGGCATCCACGGCGCCACCTTCGCGTCCGTCCAGCTGGACGAGAGCAGTGAGCAGCGCCGCCCCGCCGTCCAGGTGGGCAACCCCTTCCTCGAGAAGTGCCTGATGGAGGCGTGCCTGGAGCTGGTCGGCGATCCCCGGGTGGTGGCGGTGCAGGACCTCGGCGCCGCCGGCCTCACCAGCAGCGCCGCCGAGCTCGCCTGGCGTGGCGGCTGCGGCATCGACCTCGACGTCGCCCGGGTGGCCCGGCGGGAGCGGGGGATGACCCCGTACGAGGTGATGCTCAGCGAGTCCCAGGAGCGCATGCTCATCGTGGTCCACCGTGGCCAGGAGGAGGGGGTGCGCGCCGCCTTCGCCCGCTGGGACCTGCGCAGCGACGTGGTCGGCACCATCACGGACGACGGCCGCATGCGGGTGCGCGACGGTGACGAGGTGGTCGCCGACCTGCCCCTGCGGATGATCGTCGACGAGGTGCCGCTGCGGCATCCCGAGGCCCGCCGCCCCGCCGGCACCGACGCCCTGCTGGCCCGCGACCCCCTCCCCGGCGGTCCGCCCTGGCCCCACCGCGAGGCGCTGCTGCGGCTGCTCGCCAGCCCCAACCTGGGCAGCCGGCAGCCCATCTTCCGCCGCTACGACCACCAGGTCGGCGACGACACCGTGGTGCCGCCGGGCGGCGACGCCGCGGTGCTGCGGATCAGGGGGACGTCCCTGGGACTGGCCCTGACCACCGACGGCAACGCCCGCTACGGCGTCCTCGACCCCCGCCGCGGCGCCGCCATCGCGGTCTGCGAGGCGGCCCGCAACCTGGTGGCCACCGGCGCCGAGCCGCTGGCGGTGACCAACTGTCTGAACTTCGGCAACCCGGAGAAGCCCGAGGTCTTCTGGCAGCTCGCCGAGGCGGTGGAGGGCATCGCCGAGGCCTGCGAGGCGCTCGGGGTGCCGGTGGTCAGCGGCAACGTCTCCCTCTACAACGACACCAGCGGGGTGTCCATCGACCCCACCCCGGTGATCGGCATGGTCGGCCGCCTCGCCGACGTCACCCGGCGGCTCACCCCCGCGTTCGCCGCCGAGGGCGACGAGGTGAGCCTGGTCGGGCCCCTGCAGGCGACCCTGGGCGGCAGCGAGTACCAGCGGCTGGCCACGGGCGAGCACGCGGGCCCTCCCCCCGGCCTCGACCTCGACCTCGAGCGCCGGGTCCAGGCCGCCGTCCTCGAGGCCGCCGCCGCGGGACTGCTCGCCTCCGCCCACGACTGCGCCGAGGGAGGACTCGCCGTCGCCCTCGCGGAGTGCTGCCTGGCGGGCGGGCTGGGCGCCCGGTGCAGCCTCGAGGAGACGGCCGGAGGCGCGGGGTCGGGTTCGGAGGGCGCGGCTATACTCTTTGGCGAGGGCCAGTCTCGGTTCCTCGTCAGTCACTCCACGGAGGTCGCGGTGCAACTCCGCGCACTCATGGATCGACACCGGGTCCCGCTGCGGCGGCTGGGGTTGGTCGGAGGGGGCCGGGTCCGTATCGAATCGGTTCTCGACGTGTCCCTCGGCGAGGCGGGCGCCCCCCACGAGGAGGCGCTGCTGTGATCGACCTCGGCGACGAGCCGCTCGACCGCCTGCACGAGGAGTGCGGCGTCTTCGGGGTCTACGGCCCCGGCGAGGACGTCGCCAACCTCACCTACTTCGGGCTCTACGCGCTCCAGCACCGCGGCCAGGAGTCGGCGGGCATCGCCGTCTCCGACGGGCAGCGCATCCGCATCCACAAGGAGATGGGCCTGGTCGCGCAGGTCTTCGACCAGGAGAACCTGCTCGACCTCTCCGGCTACGTCTCCCTGGGGCACACCCGCTACAGCACCACCGGCAGCACCCGGCTGCCCAACGCCCAGCCGATGCGCTTCGACCACGGCCAGCTGGGGCCGATCGCCTTCGGCCACAACGGCAACCTGGTCAACACCGCCGAGCTGCGCGCCGACCTCGTCGAGCAGGGCGCGAGCTTCGCCACCACCAGCGACAGCGAGGTGATCGGCGCCCTCCTCGGTCGCACCCCCGGCGACAGCCTCGAGGTGGTGCTGCGGCGCTCGCTCTCGCGCCTGGAGGGGGCCTACTCGCTCCTCTTCCTCACCCGCGACAGCCTGGTCGCCGCCCGCGACCCGCTGGGCATCCGCCCCCTCTGCCTCGGGCGCCTCCCCGGCGCCGACGGCGAGGGCACCGCCGGCCACGTCATCGCCAGCGAGACCTGCGCCCTCGACGTCGTCGGCGCCGAGTTCATTCGCGAGATCGAGCCCGGCGAGATCGTCACCGTCGACGCCGGGGGGATCCGCACCGCCCGCATCCCCAAGGCGGTGCGCGGGCCGGCGATGTGCTCCTTCGAGTTCATCTACTTCGCCCGCCCCGACAGCGTCATGCAGGGCCGCTCGCTCTACGAGGCCCGGGTCAACATGGGCCGCGAGCTGGCCCGCGAGGCGCCCGCCGAGGGGGACATCGTCATGGCCCTCCCCGACAGCGGCACCCCGCACGCGGTGGGCTTCGCCGAGGCGTCGGGGATCCCCTTCGTCGAGGGGGTCATCAAGTCGCGCTACATCACCCGCACCTTCATCCAGCCCAACCAGCGGCTGCGCGAGGCGGGCATCCGGCTCAAGTTCAACCCGATGCGCCACGTCCTCCAGGGCAAGCGGGTGGTGCTGGTCGACGACTCGATCGTCCGCGGCACCACCTCGCGACGCATCGTCGAGGAGCTGCGCCGCGCCGGGGCGCTCGAGGTGCACATGCGGGTGGCCTCCCCGCCGATCGTCTGGCCCTGCTTCATGGGCATCGACATCGCCTCGCGCGGCGAGCTGATCGCCGCCCACCGCGACGAGGGCGAGGTCTGCGCGGTGATCGGCGCCGACACCCTGCGGTATCTCAGCATCGCCGGGCTCAAGCGGGCGGTCGGGGAGCAGTCCGGAGAGGGCTTCTGCTTCGCCTGCTTCGACGGCGCCTACCCCCTCCAGGTGCCCCAGCAGCTGGTCATGGACAAGCTCGCGCTGGAGGGCTGACCGGGCCCCCGGCGTTTCTACACGCGCGCCGGACAAAATATTGCGCCCGGGGGGGGCGCCGGGTAGCATCGGTGGGGAATGACCATCCCGCCGGAGGCGACCCCCAAGCGGCGCCCGGGCCGTCCCCGCCTCGAGGGGCCGTCGCCCGAGTTCCTGCGCCGGCGCGAGGAGATCATGGCCGCCGCCGCCGAGGTGTTCCACGCCAAGGGCTACGGGGCGGGCACCCTGGAGGACGTCGCCACCAGCCTCGACCTGCGCCGCGCCAGCCTCTACCACTACTTCGGCTCCAAGGCGCTGCTGCTGTCGGCCCTCTGCGAGCGCACCATCGGCATGGTCCTGCGCATCACCGAGGACATCGAGCGCATCGACGACCCGGCCGAGCGGCTGGCGGCGATGCTCCGCCTCCACACCGGCATGGTGGCTCGCGAGCAGGGGCTGTTCACGGTGTTCTTCGACGAGCGCGGCTCGCTCGCCGACCAGGAGCGGGCACGCGACTTCGAGCGCCGCTACCTGCGCCACCTGGTGGGCACCGTCGAGGCGGCGATCGGCGCCGGCCTGCTGCCCCCCACCGACGCCTACCTCACCGCGCTCGCGCTGATCGGCATGATGAGCTGGATCTACAAGTGGTACGAGCCCGGCCGTCACGACGCCGGGGCCTACGCACGCACCTGTGAGGCGCTGCTGCTGGGACCGCGCGCGGGCCGGGGGGAGGCGGTCAGCCCCGAGGGATGACCGCCCCGGCGGGAGCTCAGCTCGCCCTGGCCCGGCGGAAGAGGCGGAAGCGGCGGGGCTCCCCCGTGGCCGTCTCCAGCGCCCCGGTGTCCGCGGCGGTCGCGTCGCCGTCCTCGCCGCCGGCGTGGTGCGGGTCCTGCTCCAGGTCGTGCTCGCCGACCGCGTGCAGGCCGGCCGGCGACATCTCGGCGAAGGCGACGGCTCCCTGGCCGAGGTCGAGCTCGAGCATGACCCGGCCGCGCACCGGCTGGGCCTCGAGCTGGTGCACCGCGGCGCCGGCGGTGGCCAGTGCCACCGCGCCGTGCGACGCCTCGCTCGACAGGGTCACGGCGAAGCCGTCGTCCAGCCCCCCGTCCTCGTCGTCGTGCTCGCTCGGGGCGATCCTCGTGGCGGCGGGGGTCTCGTCATCGGGGACCGTCGCCACCGGCCCCAGCGCCTCGGGGGTCCGGGCCTCCTCGACCGTCTCGGCGGCGGGAGTCACCCCGGCCGGGCGCACCGCGCCGCGGGGCACCGGGGCGAGCCGGTGCGCGCCGACCTCGACGAGCTCCTCGGCGAGGGCGGTGTAGGCGCGGGCGGCGTTCGACGACGGCGCCGAGACCAGCACCGGCACGCCCTGGAGCGCGCTCTCCTGGAGCTTCACCGTGAGCGAGATCTCCGAACGGAAGACCCGCACCTGGGAGACGTCGCTCAGCGCCTCGAGCATGTCGCGGCTGAAACGGGTGTGGTTGACGAAGGTGGGCACCACGCCGAGCAGCTCGAGCTCGGGGTTGAGGTGGCGGCGGGCCGCGGCGATGACCCGGATGACCTCCTTCAGCCCGCGCAGCGCGAAGGCGGACATCTGCAGCGGCACCAGCGCCGACCGCGCCGCGCCCAGCGCCGAGACGGTGTGGAAGCCGAAGTTCGGCGGGGTGTCGAAGAGGACCACGTCGTAGCCGGCGTCGATGCCCTCGCGCATGGCGTTCCGCAGCCGCAGCTCGGCGTTGACCCGGGCGGGCAGATCGGCCTCGACCGCGCTCAGGTCGGGGTGGGCGGGGAGCAGGTGGAGGTTGGGGGTGTCGGTCTCGAGGATCGCCTCGACCGCCGTGCACCGGCCGATGATCACGTCGGCGACGGTGCGCCGGCGGGCGTAGGGGTCGAGCCCCAGGCCCGAGGTGAGGTTGCCCTGCGGGTCACAGTCGACCAGCAGGACGCGCCGCCCGAGGGCGGCGAGCCCGGCGCCGAGGTTGATCACCGTGGTGGTCTTCCCCACGCCGCCCTTGCCTGCGATGACGGCAACCCGCCAAGCCTGTCCAGACATCCATCCATCCTCTCGGGGCAGTTGTATGGAGCTGCCTCCCCATCCGCTCAGCCCTGGTCGTCAGTGAGAACGCGGTGGAGCGGAGGAATCTTGTGCCAGCGAGGGCTGCTCACATTGTGGCGGGACGGGGCGCTCGGGGTCCGCTCCGACCTCGGGTGGCCGGCGCTCCCGCGAAACCGGCGGGTCACGGGCCCTTCACGGTCCGTTGCCCCTCGGTGAGGCCGCCTCCGGCCGGTGTTACCGTCGCTCGCACATGCGCCTGCTCATCGCCGACGACAATGCCTCGCTCCGGAAGCAGCTGAAGCGCTATTTCGAGACCCGCGGGCACCAGGTCGAGACCGCCCGCGACGGCGTCGAGGCGTGGCACCAGCTGCGCCGCAACGAGCCCGACGTGGTTCTCTGCGACGCCGTCATGCCCCACATGACCGGTCACGAGCTGGCCCGGACGGTGCGCCGCAACCCCGCCACGGAGCACGTCCCGGTGGTGCTCTTCAGCGCCCAGACCGACGGCTCGCTGGTCCGGGGCCGCGACTTCGCCGACGAGATCCTGCCCAAGCCGCTCGACCTCGACATCCTCGAGCTCCGGCTGGTGGCGATCCTCAAGCGCATCGCCGACGGCCGCGAGCCGGTGCCCCAGATCCAGGGCCAGGTGACCGCGGTCACCAGCGCCAAGGGGGGCACCGGGGTCAGCACGATCGCCGCCAACCTCGCCCTGGCACTGGCCATCGACACCGACAAGTCGGTGGTCGCGGTCGACCTCGACCTCGAGTACGGCGACCTCCCCATGCTCCTCGACGTCCCTCCCAAGGGCGGCACCGACCAGCTGATCCGCTCGCTGGAGGTCGACGGCGACTCCTGCGCCCCCGAGGACTTCTTCGCCCGTCACGAGCCCAGCGGCCTGCGCATCCTCGGCGCCCCGCGCAACCCGGTGGACGCGCTCCAGATCGACGAGGGCGGGGTCAACCACCTGATGGCGCGGCTGCGCTCGCTCCACGACCACGTGGTCGTCGACGTCCCCCGCGGCTTCGCCGACCCGGCGCTCGCCACCCTGACCGCGGCGCAGCGGGTGGTGGTGGTGGTGGTTCCCGAGGTCACCGCGCTGCGCCGCACCCTCACCCTGCTCGAGATCCTCCGCAGCCTGAAGATCGAGGAGCAGCGGCTGCTGCTGGTCTACAACCAGACGGTGGCCTCCGACCAGCTCTCCCGCGAGCGCGTCGAGGGCTTCCTCGGGCATCGCATCCCTCTCGAGATCGCCCATGACCTCGAGCTGTTCCACCGCGCCACCACCACCGGGCGGCCGGTGGTGCTGCTCGACCCCGGCCACCGGGCCAGCCGTGACCTGCGCCGGCTGGCGGAGCTGGTCGGCATCCTCTACTGAGGCTATGCACAACGGCGCTATAATGTTACAGTCGTGCGTGCATGTGGGGAAGGCCCCACGGGCGGGCGCACCGCGCGGCCTCCCGGCACGGAGGAGGCGCCGATGGCCCAGCAGGTCGAGAATCCGAATGATCGCTCCGTCCCCGAGCTGATGCGCGAGCTGGCCCAGGAGACCGGCACCCTGGTCCGCCAGGAGCTGGCGCTCGCCAGGGCCGAGGTGACCCAGAGCGCCCGGCGGACCGGGCTGGGCATCGGCGAGCTCGGCGGCGCCGCCGTGATGGCGCTCCTCGCTCTCGGCTGCCTCACCGCCTGCGCCGTCGCGGCGCTGGCGCTGGCGATGCCGGTGTGGCTGGCGGCGTTGATCGTCGGCGTGCTGTACGGCGGCGTGGCCGCCATCCTCGGTCTGCGCGGGAGGACGGAGATCGCCGCGGCGATGCCGCCCAAGCCCGAGCAGACCATCGAGACGGTCAAGGAGGACGTGGAATGGGTGAAGACCCGGATGAGCTGAGAGAGGCCATCGAGGAGACCCGCCGTCGCATGGACGAGACGGTGGTTGCCCTCGGGCAGAAGGTCGACGTGAAGGCGCAGGCCAGGGCGAAGGTCACCGAGGTCCGCGAGCGCGTGACCAGCATCGGCTGGCGACGCTGGGTGCCCTACGCCGCCGGCGCGGCGGCGGTCGCCGGCGGCGCCGTGGCCGCC
>JAXDLS010000288.1:0-4891 GCA_034666485.1 Chloroflexota bacterium | reverse complement strand
TCCGGGACATGTTGAGGACGAGACTGTCAACAACACGGGCTGCGTGACAGCGGACCGTCCACCCGCCGGGGCGGTCGCAGGCACCATTGCACGCCCGCGTCGATGAGTCCCTTTCCCGCCGCGGCTGCTGTCGCCGGCGGCGTCTGCCTGCCTCGGATCATATCCCAGTGCGCCGGGAATGGCGCGGATCTGCGCAGTCCCGGGCTTTCGTGCGTTTTGTAGTCTTCCGCTGTGAACCCCTCCCCACCGGCCAGCGGCAGCGACGAGCTGGGGGGCTGGTGCGCCCGCGTGATCCGGGCGATGACCGCGTGGCAGGACGGCTTCGGGCCCGCCCCGCGCCATCCCGTCCTCGAGCTCGATCCCGCCCGGGTCGAGGCCCTCCTCGACGGGCTCACCACCCGGCTGCGCGACAGCCACCCCTTCTTCCATCCCCGCTATGCCGGGCAGATGCTGAAGCCGCCCCACCCCGCGGCGATCGCCGCCCACCTCGCCGCGATGCTCGTCAACCCCAACAACCACGCCCTCGACGGCGGCCCGGCGACCACGGCGATGGAGCGCGAGGCGGTGGCGCTGCTGGCGGCGATGCTCCACCTCCCCCCGGACGGCCTCGGCCACCTCACCAGCGGCGGCACCGTGGCCAACCTCGAGGCGCTCTTCGTCGCCCGCGAGCTCCACCCCGGGCGCGGGATCGCCTGCAGCGAGGAGGCGCACTACACCCACCGGCGGATGTGCCACCTGCTCGGCATGGCCTGCGAGCCGGTCGCCGCCGGCGCCGCCGGGCGCATCGACCTCGACGCCCTGGAGGCGGTGCTGCGCACCGGCCGGGTCGGCACCGTGGTGCTCACCGCCGGCACCACCGGGCTGGGCGCGGTCGACCGCGTCGACGAGGCGCTCGTCCTCGCCCGCCGCCACGGGGCGCGGGTCCACGTCGACGCCGCCTACGGCGGGTTCTTCGCGATCCTCGCCTGGGCCGGCGACGACGCCGTTCCGGGGGCGGCGCTGCGCGCCCTGGGCGACTGCGACTCGGTGGTGATCGATCCCCACAAGCACGGGCTCCAGCCCTACGGGTGCGGGGCGGTGCTCTTCCGCGACGCCTCGGTGGCGCGCCTCCACGCGCACGACTCGCCGGCCACGTACTTCACCGCGGCGGAGGGTCACCTCGGCGAGATCAGCCTGGAGTGCTCGCGGCCTGGCGCCGCGGCGGCCGCGCTCTGGCTCACCCTCCAGGCCTTCCCGCTCACCGCCGGCGGCCTCGGCGCGGTGCTCGCTGCCGGCCTGCGGGCGGCGCGCCGGTGGTGGGAGCTGCTGCAGGGCTCGGAGCGGCTGGCGCCGCTGCTCCGCCCCGAGCTCGACATCGTCACCCTGGTGCCGCGCGCGCCGGGCTCGCTCTCCGCGCTCGACGCCGCCTGCCAGGCGATGCTCGACCAGGGCATGGCGGACCCCGACCCGGTCTACCTCAGCCTGCTGCGCGTCGACGCCGGCCGGCTGCTCGCGGCGCTGCCGGGGGTGACCGGCGACGCCGCCGCGGCCCGGGTCCTGCGCAGCGTGCTGATGAAGCCGGCGCACGAGCTCTGGGTGGAGCGGCTGCACGCCAGGGTGGAGGAGCTGGCCCTCAGGGCAGGCGGCGCCAGCAGGTGAGCACCGTCCGGTAGTGGAGCCGGATGCTGCCGCCGAACCGGTCGACCACCTCGCCGACCGCCATCAGCAGGCGGGCACGCTCGGCGTCGGGCAGCACCCGGTGGTCGCTGTGGGTGCTGATCAGCTCGATCCAGCGCTCGCGCGCGTAGTCCTGCACCCACTCGTAGGTGAAGGCCTCCGGGGTGGCGAAGGCGCCGGCCTCGGCGAGCGCCTCGTCGTGGCTGAGGGCGCGGTCGGTCTCGATGGTGCCGAGCGCCGCCGAGTCCTCGCGCATCGCCGGGACCAGCCGCGAGTACACCTCGTCGAGTGCCGCCTGGGTCTCGGGGTCGTGGGTGCCACGGTTCCAGAAGAGGGCCAGCCGCGCCCCGGGCGTCAGCACCGCCGCCGCCGCCGCGGCACCGCCGGTGGGATCGACCCAGTGCCACGCCTGCCCGCAAACGGCGAGGTCGAAGCGGCGGCCGGCGGCGTCCCACTCCTCGAACCTCGCCACCTCGACCTCGAGCCCATGAGCGCGGGCGACGGCCGCCATCCGCGGGTCCGCCTCGACCCCGAGCACCTCGCAGCCGCGCGCCGCCAGCAGCCGGCCCGCCTTGCCGGTGCCGCAACCGACGTCGAGCACCCGGCGCGGGCCGGTGGCCATCAGCTCGTCGATCAGCGCCGGCGGGTAGGAGGGCCGCTCGCGGTCGTAGGCGGCGGGGTCGTCGCCGAAGGAGACGGCCCGGCGGCGGTCGTCGTGGAGCATCCCGCCATGGTGTCAGACGGCGCCCTCTCCGAGATAGGCGGCGAAGCCGGGCCAGCGCTCGACCATCTGCCGCTCCAGCGCCGCGGAGAGCGGCAGGCAGGTCGCCGACGCCTCGGCCACCACGCTCCCGCCGGGGAGCAGCAGGCGCCCGCGGGCGGTGACCATGCGACGGCGCAGACCGGTCATCCACCCCTCGACCCGCAGCGGCGTCCCCGCGGGCGCAGGTCCCCGGTAGCGCACCTCGAGGCGGCCGGTGACCGTCCAGAGGCGCAGCAGCGTGGTGCTGCGGCCCATGACGTCGTCGAGCACCGCCGAGACCAGCCCGCCGTGGGTGACGCCGGGGAAGCCGACGTGGAGCAGCGGGTCGGGAGTCCAGTCGCCGACCACCCGGTGCGGCGGCAGGCCGGAGCCGGGGTCGGGCTCGCCGTCCAGGCGCTCGAGCCGGTACTGGATGTGGAGGCCGTGGGGGTTGCGCAGCCCGTGCACGAAATTGCGCTGGAAGTCGGTGCGATCGTTGAGCCAGCCGTCGTCGAGTCTCACCGGCGCGCGGGCGCCACTCATCTCGGGGAGAGCCGCTCCCGGCCGCCCATGTAGCCACGGAGAACCTCGGGGACCACCACCGAGCCGTCCTCCTGCTGGTAGGTCTCCAGCACCGCGTCGAAGGTGCGGGGCACCGCCAGCGCGCTGCCGTTGAGGGTGTGCACGAAGCGCGGCCTGGCCTGTGCCGCGGGCCGGTAGCGGATGTCGGCGCGGCGCGCCTGGAAGTCACCGAAGACGCTGCAGGAGGAGACCTCGAGCCAGCGCTCGATCCCCGGGCACCAGGCCTCGATGTCGTACTTCTTCCACTGCGCGAAGCCCATGTCGCCGGTGCACATCAGCAGCACCCGGTAGTGGATCCCGAGGCCCTGCAGCACCGACTCGGCGTCGGCGACCAAGCCCTCGAGCTCGTCGAGCGAGCTCTCCGGCTCGACGAACTTCACCAGCTCCACCTTGTCGAACTGGTGGAGGCGGATGTAGCCGCGGGTGTCCTTCCCGGCCGCACCGGCCTCCCGGCGCCAGCAGGGGGTGAAGGCGACGTGGCGGATGGGCAGCTGCTCGCCGTCGAGGATCTCCTCGCGGTAGAGGTTGGTGACCGGGACCTCGGCGGTGGGGATGAGGAACATGTCGCCGTCGGTGTGGAAGGCGTCGTCCTCGAACTTGGGGAGGTTGCCGGTGCCCACCATCGCCTCGCGGCGCACCAGGTAGGGGGGCGCCACCTCGGAGTAGCCGTTGCGGGTCGTGGCCATGTCCAGCATGTACGTGGCCAGCGCCCGCTGCAGACGGGCGCCCTCGCCGCGCAGCACCGCGAAGCGCGCCCCGCTGATCTTGGCGGCGCGCTCGAAGTCGAAGATCCCCAGCAGGTCGCCGAGATCGTGGTGTGGCCGCGGGATGAAGGGGAACTCGGCGGGGTCGCCCCAGGTGCGCACGGTGACGTTGTCGGCGTCGCTGGTGCCCACCGGCACGCTGGGATGGGGCGGGTTGGGCACCACCAGGAGCAGCTCGTGGATGCGCGCCTCGAGGCTGCCCAGCGCCTCCTCGGCCTCCTGGATGCGGCGCTTGAAGCCGCCCAGCCGCTCGCGCTGCTCGTCGGTGGGCCTGCCCCGGATCGCCCTGCTCTCGCGGTTCTGCTCGGCGCGCATCGCCTCCATCCCGGCGCGCAGGGCGCGGGCCTGCTCGTCGAGCTCCAGGATCTCGTCGACGGGGGCGGGATCGCCCTTGAGCCGAGCTCCCTCGCGGATCAGCTCGGGCTCGTCGCGGATGCGCTGGAGGGCGATCACCCGGTCGCTCCCGACGGCGGCAGCGGGCGCATGGTGGGGAAGAGCAGCACGTCCCGGATGGTCGGGCTGTCGGTGAGCAGCATGACCAACCGGTCGATGCCGACGCCCAGGCCGCCCGCCGGCGGCATGCCGGTCTCGATCGCCTCGAGGAAGTCCTCGTCGAGCGGCTGCGCCTCGGCGTCGCCGGCGGCGCGGCGGCGGGCCTGGTCCTCGAAGCGCAGCCGCTGGTCGATGGGGTCGTTGAGCTCGCTGAAGGCGTTGGCGAGCTCGCGGCCGGCGACGATCAGCTCGAAGCGCTCGGTGAAGCGGGGGTCGTCGGAGCGGCGCCGCGCCAGCGGGGAGACCTCGGCGGGGTAGTCGAGCACGAAGGTGGGATCCCAGAGCGTCCCCTCCACCTGCTGCTCGTAGATCTCGAGGAGGAGGCCGCCGGGGCCGGCGCCGGGCGGAGGCTCGACGCCGAGCCGGCGTGCCTCGCCGAGCATCGTGCCCGCCTCCCAGGCGGCGAGCGGGTCGAAGCCGCAGCGCTCGGCGACCAGATCGACCATCCGCGCGGTGCGGAAGGGCGGTGCGAGGTCGAGCTCGCGGCCGCCGAGCCGCCGCGCCAGCGGATTCAGGCAGGGGGACGAGCCTCCCTCCTCCTCGGGCTCGGGCTGCGCCCCGGCGGCGTGGGCGGCATCGACCACGATCGCCTCGG
>JAXDLS010000287.1:0-7003 GCA_034666485.1 Chloroflexota bacterium | reverse complement strand
TCTCCCGGGCTCTGCGAGGCCTGCCGCCACGGCCGCACCGTGCGCGGCGCGCGCTCGACCTTCTGGCGCTGCGCCCGAGCCGACACCGATCCCGAGTTCCCCCGCTACCCGGCCCTGCCGGTGCTGCGGTGCCGTGGCTTCGAGGCCGCCGCGGCGCCGCGGGCGGAGACGGCGCCGTGAGCCCGGCGGCGCCCCGGCTGCTGGTGGACACGGCGAGCCTTCTGTACCGCGCCTTCTTCGCGCTGCCCCGGACCATCCGCGATTCCCGGGGACAGTCGGTCAACGCGGTGCGCGGCTACCTCGACATGTCCAGCCTGGTGATCACCGGGCGGCGCCCCGGGGCGGTGGTGCACGTGCTCGACGCCGACTGGCGGCCGGCGCCGCGGGTGGCCGCCTACGCCGGATACAAGGCGGCGCGCGCCGAGGATCCGCCCGAGCTCGCCGGCCAGCTGGAGCTGCTCCTCGAGGTGCTCGACGCCGCCGGCTGCCAGGTGGCGTCGGCGGAGGGCTGGGAGGCCGACGACGCCATCGCCACCCTGGCGGAGGAGGCCACCGCGGACCGGCCGGACGAGGTGCTGACCGGCGACCGCGACCTCCTGCAGGTGGTCCGTGACCCGGCCGTCCGAGTGCTCTACACCCAGCGCGGGGTCACCCGCCTGGCGGTCTTCGACGACGCGGCGGTGCTGGCCGCGTACGGCGTCCCGGCGCGGCTCTACGGCGAGCTCGCCATGCTCCGCGGCGACCCCTCCGACGGTCTCCCCGGGGTGGCCGGGATCGGCACCAAGGGGGCGGCGCGCCTGCTCACCGAGCACGGTTCGCTCGACGCCCTGCTGGGCGCCACCGCCACCCTGACGCCGCGGTTGCGCGCCGCCCTGGACGGCGCCGCCGAGTACCTGGTGGCGATGCGCGCGGTGGTGCCGGTGCGCCGCGACGTCGCCTGCGAGGTGACCCCCGCGGGCACGCCCGATCCGGAGCGGCTGCGCCGGCTGGGTGAGCGCCATGCCATCGACAGCCCGGTGACCCGGATGCTCGCGGCGCTTCAGACCTCCGCGACCGCGGGCTGATATCCCTGCCAGGCGCGGGCGAGGTCGATGAGGCGCTCGGCGTGCTCCTCGGGGGCGAGGCCGGTGCCCATGGTGTCGACCGAGACGTGGGTGGCGCCGAGCCTCTCCCACTCGCGCACCCGGGCGAGCGTCTCCTCGTGGTCGTCGCGCAGAGTGACCCGCCCGGCGATGCCGAAGGCGGCGGGGTCGCGTCCCGCCTCGGCGAGAAGGCCGCGGACCAGCTCGATGTGCTCGGCGGCGGACGTCGCCGGCACGTTGAGCATGAGCCCGTCGGCGAGGCGGGCGGCACGGCGGATCGCGGCCTCGGCCTTGCCGCCCATCCACACCGGGATCGCGCCGCGCGGCGGCCTCGGGTTGATGCCCGCGCCGGTGAGGTGGTGGAAGCGGCCGTGGAAGGTGACCAGGTCCTGCGACCAGAGCAGCCGCAGCACCTCGATCTGCTCCTCGACGCGGCGCCCGCGGGTGCGGAAGTCCTCGCCGAGGGCCTCGAACTCGACCGCGTTCCAACCGATGCCGACGCCGAGGCGCAGCCGGCTGCCGGCGAGCAGGTCGATCTCGGCGGCCTGCTTGGCCACCAGGGCGGTCTGCCGCTGGGGGAGCACCAGCACCTCGGTGACCAGCTCGATGCGCTCGGTGACGGCGGCGAGATGGGCGAGGAGGACGAACACCTCGTGGAAGGGGGTGCGGAAGGTGTACGGCCCGCCGAGGGAGGCTGCCCGGTCGGGGTCGGCGCCGAGGACGTGGTCGTAGACGGAGAGGTGGCCGTAGCCGGCGGTCTCGACCGCGGCGGCATAGGCGCGGATGACGGTGGGATCGTTGCCGATCTCCGTCTGCGGGAGGATGACCCCAAGCTGCATCGCCTGACTAGTGCAGCACCCCTGTCACCGTGGTGGCAAGTGGATCGATCGGCTCAGAGGGCGCCGAGCTGCCGCTCGGTGGGCTCGGCGCAGCAGAACCAGGCCTCGCTGAGCCGGGGCCGCCCCCGGTCCGTCCCCGGCGGCGCCGTCGCGCTCCACCCCAGCCCCGCGGCAGCCGCCGCCGTCGCGGCCAGGTCGCGGACCCGTGCGTGGGTGTCCGCGGGGGCGACCCCGGCGTCGGCTCCGGCGCCGACCAGGCGGGCGACATCGCGCTGCAGGGCGTCCATGGCCGGGTCGGGATGCCGCCAGAGGTGGCTGAAGCTCGCGGGGTCGTAGCCGTCGAGGTGGGGGCGCATCTCGGGGTGGTCGAGGAGCAGCGAGCCGTCGGGGAGCAGCAGCCGGATGCTGAGGTGCACCGGGTCGACGTTCTCCACCAGGTCGCAGCCGGAGACGAAGTCGAGCAGCTCGAGATAGTCGGGCAGCGTGCTCCAGGGGGTGAACGGGAGCAGCGACGGCCGCATCTCGATGCCGTGGGCGCGGAGCAGCGCGACCGCCCGGTGCGCGTCCTCCGCGGTGTGCCCCTTGTCGAGCACCTCGAGCACCCGGGCGCTCATCGACTCCACCGCCGAGACCACGAAGAGCAGGCCCAGGGAGGCGAGCTCCTCCCAGACGCCGGGGTTCTCGAGGATGTGCTCGACCTTGGCGGTGACGTCGAAGCTCAGGTCGGGGAAGGCGGCGTGGACGGCGCGCGCGGTGGCCAGCGCGTGCGGCACCGCGTTGAGGAAGTCCGGATCGCCGAAGGTCAGGTGGCGCGCGCCCATGGCGTGGAGCTGGGCGACGTCGTCGAGCAGCGCATCGCGCCCGACCACCCGGATGCGGCCGTCGTACACCACCGGGACGGGGCAGTGCCGGCAGCGGTGGACGCAGCCGCGGGTGGCGTCGACGGCGGCGGCGAGCCGCTCCTCGCCGCCGACCATCAGCCGCGCGTAGCGGTCCAGCGGGGGCAGCAGGTCGCGCGCCGGGGTGGGGAAGCGGAGCCGGTCGAGGACCACGTCCCGGCCGCTGGGCTCGCCGCCGGCGATGCGCACCAGCTCCTCCTCGTACTCGCCGCCGACGGCGTGGTCGACGGCGCCGTCGCCGTGCACCCGCGCGCAGAGCGGCGCGTAGAGGCCGTAGACGGCCAGGATCACCGAGCCTCCGCGACGGCGGCGCACCCGCTCGATCACGCCGACCGCCAGCCGCATCGCGGTGTGCATGGGGACGGCGATGCCCACCATCTCGGCCCAGTCCACCGCCGCGTCGTCGAGGCGCTCGACGGCAAGGTCGCAGCCGCGCACCTCGTGCCCGGCGGCGCGCAGGAAGGCGGCCGGCGAGGCGACGTGGAGCGGCTGGTGCCCGAGCTCGTAGCAGGAGACCAGCAGCACCCTCATGAGCGGACCAGTCCGGCCGGGCCGCCTATTTCTTGGAGGCCTGGTAGTAGGGGTTGGCGCCCTGGGCGTGGTCGGTGGTGTCGCGCACGTCGGTGATCTCGGGGAAGCGGTCGAGGATCGCGGTGCGCACCCCCTGGGCGAGGGTCACCGAGGCCATGCCGCAGCCCTGGCAGCCGCCGCCCATGTGCACGTAGGCGACGCCCTCGGAGACGTCGAGCAGGTCGATGTGCCCGCCGTGCTGGGCCACCGCGGGGTTGATCTCCAGGTCGATGAGCCGCTGCACGTCCTGGGCGAGCGGCTCCAGCCAGAGCGGGTTGGGGTTGCTGACGGTGAGCGCGCCGGTCGAGGGATCGGCGTCGAGCGTGGCCCCGTCGAGATAGGCGGCGGTGGTGAGGGGCACGTGGAAGGGGATCCCCTCGGGACCCTCGACCACCATGTCCCCGGCCTGCTCCTTGCCCGGGGTGACCAGCTGCAGGTCGTAGACGAACTGCCCGTCGGCGCGGCCGGTGATGGCCACGCGGACGCCGGCATCGGGCTGCCGCCGGTTGGCCCGCACCTGCTCGATGCGGGTGAGCGCGAACTCGGTCGCGCCGATGCGTGGCTGCTGCATGGTGTCCTCCTGGTCGGGGCGAGCGCCCCTCCCGTCATTATCTGGGCGATGGCCATCCGCGTGCTGCTCCTGCTGCCGACCCGGACCTACCGCGCCGCCGCCTTCCTCGAGGCGGCCGGCCGGCTCGGCCTCGAGGTGGTGGTCGGGTCCGACCAGGGGTCCTCGCTCGGCCATCTCATGGAGGGGCGCCAGCTGGTCGTCGACCTCGACCGCCCCGAGCAGGCGGCCGGCCTCGCCGCCGGCCTCGCCGCCAGCCATCCTCTCGACGCCGTCGTCGGGGTCGACGAGAGCGCGGTGGTCGCGGCCGCGGCGGTGGCGGCCCGGCTGGGGCTGCGCCACAGCCCGCCAGACGCGGTGGCGGCGACCCGCGACAAGCGCCGGCTGTGCGCCGCCCTGGCCGCCGCCGGGGTGCCCCAGCCGGCCTGGCGGGCGGTCGAGGCCACTCCCGGCGCGGCGCTCGGTGCCGCGGAGGAGCTCGGGTATCCCGTCGTCGTGAAGCCGGTCGACCTCGCCGGCAGCCGCGGGGTCATCCGTGCCGACGGGCCCGCGTCGGTCACGGCGGCGGTCGAGCGGGTGGCCCGGATGCTGGCCGGCGAGCCCGGCTGTGCCGGCCCGGCACCGCCGCCGCTGCTCGTCGAGCGCTTCTGCGGCGGCCCGGAGGTGGCCGTCGAGGGCCTGCTCGACGCCGGGCGGCTGCGCGTCCTCGCCGTCTTCGACAAGCCCGACCCCCTCGATGGTCCCTTCTTCGAGGAGACGCTGTACGTCACCCCCTCGCGGCTGGCCCCGGCCGACCTCGAGGCGGTGATCCGTCGCTGCGGCGAGGCGGTCGCCGCCCTCGGGCTCACCGAGGGGCCGATCCACGCCGAGCTCCGCCTCCCCGCCGGCGGCGCCCCGGTGGTGATCGAGGTCGCCGCCCGCTCCATCGGCGGCCGCTGCTCGACGGCGCTCCGGTTCGCCGGCGGCGCATCGCTCGAGGAGCTGATCCTCCGCCAGGCGGTGGGCCTGCCCCTGGGCGAGCCGGAGCTGGAGGGGGCGGCGGGCATCCTCATGCTCCCCATCGAGCGCCGCGGCCGGCTGGTCGCCGTCGAGGGGCTGGAGCGGGCCCGGGCCGTCCCCGGCGTGGAGAGCCTGTCGGTCGGGGTGCCCGCCGGCGCGCTGCTCGTCCCCCTCCCCGAGGGCGACCGCTACCTCGGGTTCGCCGTGGCCCGTGGTGACCGCCCCGAGGCGGTCGAGGCGGCACTGCGCCGTGCCTGGGCCGAGCTTCACGTCGTCGTCACCGGCGACGCCCCCGCCGCGGTCGGGCGGTAGCCCTTCCGCGCGCACCGACCAGAGGAGACCCCGTGAGCACCGCCTCTCCCACCGACATCCGGATCCCCGCCGACCTCCTCCCCGCCGACGGCCGCTTCGGCTGCGGTCCGTCCAAGGTCCGTCCCGAGGCGGTGCGCGCGCTCGCCGACGCCGCCGCCGGCTACCTCGGCACCAGCCACCGCCAGAAGGGGGTGCGCTCGGTGGTGGGACGGATCCGCTCCGGCATCTCCGAGCTGCTCTCGCTGCCGGACGGGTACGAGGTGCTGCTCGGCAACGGCGGCACCACCTGCTTCTGGGACGCCGTCACCTTCTGCCTGGTCGAGCGCCACAGCCAGCACCTCTCCTTCGGCGAGTTCTCGTCGAAGTTCGCGTCGGCGGTGGCCGCGACCCCGCACCTCGACGCCCCCGAGGTGATCGACTCGCCTGCCGGCACCCACCCCGAGGCGGTGGCCCGCGACGGCGTCGACCTCTACGCGCTGACCCACAACGAGACCTCCACCGGCGTCGCCATGGAGGTGCGCCGGCCCGAGGGCGCCGCCGGACTGGTCGCGGTCGACGCCACCTCCGCCGCCGGCGGCCTGCGCGTCGACGCCGCCGAGTTCGACTGCTACTACTTCGCGCCGCAGAAGTGCTTCGCCGCCGACGGCGGCCTCTGGGTGGCGGCGTGCTCGCCCGCCGCGGTCGAGCGCATCGAGCGGCTGAAGGCCTCGGGCCGCTGGGTCCCCGCCTTCCTCGATCTGGGCATCGCCCTGGAGAACTCGCGCCTCGACCAGACCTACAACACCCCGGCGCTGGCCACCCTCTTCCTCGTCGCCGAGCAGCTGGGGTGGATGCTCCAGAACGGCGGCCTGGAATGGGCGGCGCGGCGCAGTGACCGCTCCGCGGAGACCCTCTACGGCTGGGCCGAGCGCTCCGACTACGCGACCCCGTTCGTCACCCGTCCGGAGCAGCGCAGCCACGTGGTCGGCACCATCGACCTGGACCCACGGATCGACGCCAGGCAGGTGTCGGCGGTGCTCCGTGCCAACGGCGTGGTCGACACCGAGTCGTACCGCAAGCTGGGGCGCAACCAGCTGCGCATCGCCATGTTCCCGGCCATCGAGCCGGAGGACGTCGCCGCCCTGTGCGCCTGCGTCGACTTCGTCGCCGCGGCTCTCGGCTGAGAGGGCGCGGCCGGGCGGGCCGCGGCCGCTCTGCCGCCGGTGGAGATGCGCGGCAGTTCTGCCGCCGGTCGAGGTTCGCGGCAGTTCTGCCGCCGGTTGAGATTCGCGTCTCGCCGCTCTGCCGCCGGTTTTTACCGGGTGGAGGCTCTGCCTCCCCCGCTCAGGCCAAAGACATCGTGCGCTGGCGCGCCTGATGCCGTGGCCTACCCCCTCCGCGGCCGGACTCCCGGCCGACGCGCGCTTCGCGCGCTTTTCGTGACGGGTCCACGGGCCGAGGCACCACGAGCAACGCAAGCGTTGCTCACACCGACCGTCCGAGCGGCTTCATGGGTGGGGTGCGTGACGCCCCGCATGGGCATCACGGCCTTCCCGGTGGCGCCTTGCTGCGTCGCCGTCTCCGCGGATCCTGCGGGGTTTCCAAGAGCAACGCTCGCGTTGCTCACTTCGTACCTCGGCGGGGGGAGGAGCAAATAGCGAGCGCGAAGCGCGCGCCGCCGGCGAGTGCCGGCGAGTAAAAACCGGCGGCAGAACGATGCTCTACCCGCGGCAGAGCGGCGGCCGCGAATCTCGA
>JAXDLS010000286.1:0-3021 GCA_034666485.1 Chloroflexota bacterium | reverse complement strand
TCGGCGTCGTCGATGCCGGGCAGCGCCGACGCCACCTGGTAGCCGAAGTCGGGGTCGCGCTCCCAGGTGATCGTGCCCTCGGCGATGGCCTTCACCACCGCGCTCGAGGAGGGGATGGTCACCTTCCGGCTGCGCTCGTCGCCGTCCTCGCCGCCGACGCGGCCGGTGTTGAGCAGGAAGACCTCGAAGCCGCAGTCGTCGAGCAGCTCGAGGAAGCGGTTGCCCTGCATCGCATGGAGCAACGGGAAGAAGGGGTTGGTGCCGGGCACGCGCAGCGCCCTGCCCGCCTCCTCCCTGCCGCCGGCGCTGGTGCCGCGGGTCTCGCCGAGCATGAAGTATGCCGCCGCCTGCTCGCGGGTGAGCCGCGCCACCGCGGGGATGATGTTGTCGTTCCGGTTGAGGATCAGCAGCTGGTTGACCCGGGTGATCTCGCGCGCGTCGCGGGCGATCCCCAGCGCCTCCATGCGGAAGACGGCGCGCCCGTTCTGCGTGTACGAGGAGTCGAAGAAGTCGACCTCGCCGCCGTCCTTCTGGGAGACGTTCTCGAGGTAGGCCTCGCGCCTGGTGACCGCGCCGTGGATGGCGGGTTCGTCCCTGGGGTCGAGGGCGAAGGTCTTGGCGAAGCAGCCGTTCTCGGAGCTGACGATGCGCCCGCCCGGGTAGAGGGCGACGAAGTCGTCCTGCACCGGCTGGCTGTTGTTCTGGCGGGTGAAGGTGGTGGTGGTCTTGCCGGTGCCGCTGAGGCCGACGATGAGCATCGACTGCTCGCCGCGGCTGGTGGGGACCACCTTGCAGCCGGCGTGCATGGCGAGGCCGCCGCGCTCGTAGGTGAGCGCGTTCCACATCCGCAGGCCGCCCTTCTTCGACTCGCCGAAGTAGTCGGAGTTGATCACCCTGGTCACGCCGGCGTCGAGGTCGACGGCGATCACGCGGTCGCCGGGGTAGCCGGGCGCCGTCAGGTTGGGCGTGTAGATGACCGTCAGGCGGGGCAGGAAGTCGGGGCCGGCATCCTCGGCGCCGAAGTAGAGCGCCTGCTGCATCCCCGCGATGTTGGCGTTGGCGGCCTCGATGTAGAGGCGGGCGGCGACCCGGTGGTCGGGGTCGTTGCCGATGTAGCCGTCGATCGCCAGCATGTCCCGGCCGGCGATGTGGGCGTCCTGCATCGCGGCGATGCGCTCGCCCTCGGCCCGGCCGATGGTCTGGTCGGAGTGCTCCTCGGGGTGGTCGGTCACCACGTACGTGCTCGCCTTGCTCCGCGCCACCACCCTGGTCTCGACGTTGTAGTTGTCGAAGACGGTCCGGCGCGCGTTGGGCATCGACGCCGTCAGCTCACGCAGCTCCTCGGGACTGGGGTTCCAGCGGATCGACTTCGCTGCCGGCAGTGAGGTGCCGCTCGCTCTGATGACGTCGGTCATGGTGCTATTCCCCGCGTGTGTGACGGACTGCCCAGATCCATGGGAAACGCCGGACAGCGGACAGTTCCCTGGAATGAGAACGGACAGGTGGGCCTGAACCTGTGCCGATCGACGAAGGCGGTGCTGAGCGAGTGTATCAGAGGCTTCCGCGGACTCCGTCTCGGACCCGTCGCGGCTCCCGCGACCACGCGAATCGGGCCCCGGGTGCCAGGCTGTGCGTTAATCACGGTTCCCACCCGCCGGCCGGGCGGATGGCCGCAGGAGGGCGCGATGGACCGCAGGCGTGGCGTCCGGCGAGCTGCCGCCGGCCTGCTCGTCCTCGCCGTGGTGGCCTCGCTGCGGGTGGGCGGTGGCGGCGCCGCCGCCGGCCCCGGATTCGTCACCAGCACGCTGGTCAACCCCGCCTTCAGGGGGGCGAACACCGAGCCCTCGGTCCGGTTCGCCCGCGACGGCGCCGCCTACGTCGGCGCCATCCGCGGCCTTCCCAAGGGGGTGGACCTCTGGCGGGTGGGTGCCGGCGGGCCCGCCGCCTACCTCGGCTCGCCCGACAGCGCCGTGCCCACCCCCTGCTGCGCCGCTCTCGGCGGGGGCGACATGGACCTCGCCGTGGCCGACGACGGCACCGTCGCCTACACCAGCCTCTGGCTGGGCTCGCTGACGGTGGGGCGATCGAACGACGGCGGCCGCACCTTCGTCTCCCAGCCGCTGGGCAGCCCGGTGGTGGGCGACGACCGCCCCTGGCTGGCGACCGACGGCCACGGCTTCTACCTGTCCTTCCACGACATCCTCACCGGCAACAT
Source organism: Chloroflexota bacterium (assembly GCA_034666485.1). Classification (GTDB taxonomy): domain Bacteria; phylum Chloroflexota; class Dormibacteria; order Aeolococcales; family Aeolococcaceae; genus CF-96. The sequence continues at coordinate 806 of JAXDLS010000286.1, read as the reverse complement.
CGACCTCCTGCGGTCGGCCGCCGGCGCCCAGGCCGGGCTCGCCTACACCCCGATGGCCCCCGTGCTGCCGCCGGGCGACGCGGCGGTGGGCAACAACCAGCTCGGCGACCTGCTCGCCGACCGCCGCCACGCGGGCGTCCTCTACCAGGTGTACACGACCACGGCCGGCACCACCCTGGGGCTCAACGGCGGCTCCAGCGCCGGGCAGAACGTGGTGCGCATGGCCACCTCCACCGACGGGGGAGCCAGCTGGGCGCACCACACCGTCCTCTCCGACCCGGCGGCGACGGCCGGCTTCGCGTCGGTCTTCCCCGCCGCCGCGCTCGACGCCGCCGGCACCCTCTACGTCGCCGTCTCCGACAACGCCCGGGTGCTGGTGCTGTCCAGCCGTGACCGGGGGACGACCTGGGGACGGCCGCTGCGGGTCGACCCGGGGATCGGCGCCGTGGTCTTCCCCTGGGTGGCGGCGGGCGGCGACGGCGGGGTGGTGGTCAGCTGGCTGGGCTCCCGGGTGACCGGGGCCGACGCGCCCGACGCCAGCTGGCAGGTGTACGCCGCGGAGACGCTCAACGGCGCCGCGTCCGCGCCCGCCTACCGGCTGTTCACGGTGAGCGACCGGGTGGTGCACACCAGGGGCATCTGCCAGCAGGGGGTGGGCTGCCGGAGCGGCCGCGAGCTCGGCGACTTCTTCCAGGTGGCGGTGGGTCCCGACGGCGTCGCCGCCCTCGCCTGGGCCGACGACGGCCTGGGCGGCCCGGCGGTGGTGCGCTTCGCCCGCGGCGGCCTGACCCTGGGTGCGCCGAACT
>JAXDLS010000285.1:0-8402 GCA_034666485.1 Chloroflexota bacterium | reverse complement strand
ACCGTGGCGGCCGGCATCGCCAAGGCGTACGCAGACTACGTGCTGATATCCGGTCACTCCGGCGGCACCGGCGCGTCACCCCTGTCGTCGATCAAGGGCGCTGGCTGCCCCTGGGAGCTCGGCCTGGCCGAGACCCAGCAGGTGCTGGTGCTCAACGACCTGCGCAGCAGGGTCACCCTGCAGGCCGACGGCCAGATGAAGACCGGCCGCGACGTCGTCGTCGGCGCCCTGCTGGGAGCCGAGGAGTTCGGCTTCGCCACCTCGGCGCTGGTCGCCAGCGGCTGCATCATGATGCGCGTCTGTCACCTCAACACCTGCCCGGTGGGCATCGCCACGCAGGATCAGCGGCTGCGCGACCGGTACGCCGGCAAGGCCGAGCACGTGGTGAACTTCATGACCTTCCTCGCCGAGGACGTGCGCCGGCACATGGCGCAGCTCGGCTTCCGCCGCTTCGACGAGATGATCGGCCGCGCCGACATCCTCGACGTCCGCCCCGCGATCGACCACTGGAAGGCGCAGGGCCTCGACTTCTCGCTGCTGCTCCACCGTCCCGAGGTTGCCCCCAGCGTCGACGTCCGGCGGATGATCGACCAGGACCACGGGCTCGGGCAGGCGCTCGACCACGAGCTCATCGCCCTCGCCCAGCCGGCCATCCAGCACGGCCACCCGGTGCAGATCGAGATGCGCATCCGCAACGGCAACCGCACCGTCGGCGGCATGCTGAGCGGCGAGATCGCCCGGCGCCACGGCGAGCAGGGACTGCCCAGCGACACCATCCGGATCGACCTGCGCGGCTCCGCCGGCCAGTCCTTCGGGGCCTGGCTGGCGCGCGGCGTGACCCTCACCCTCCACGGCGACGCCAACGACTATGTGGGCAAGGGCCTGAGCGGCGGCCGGCTGGTGGTGCGTCCCCCCGAGGGATCGCGCCTCGTCGCCGAGGAGAACATCATCGTCGGCAACGTGGTGCTCTACGGGGCCACCGCGGGCGAGGCCTACTTCCGCGGGGTGGCCGGTGAGCGCTTCTGCGTGCGCAACAGCGGCGCCATCGCCGTCGTCGAGGGGGTCGGCGACCACGGCTGCGAGTACATGACCGGCGGCGTCGCCGTGATCCTCGGCCGCACCGGCCGCAACTTCGCCGCGGGGATGAGCGGCGGCATCGCCTACGTCCTCGACGAGGACGGGAGCTTCGCCGGCCGCTGCAACATGGGCATGATCGAGCTCGAGGCGGTGGAGAGCGAGGAGGACGTCGAGCAGCTCGCCTCGCTGCTCCAGCACCACGCCGACTACACCGGCAGCCCGGTCGCCGAGCGCCTGCTCGCCGACTGGCCGGCGGCGCAGGCACGCTTCCTCAAGGTGATGCCCATCGACTACAAGCGGGTGCTGCAGGCCAGGCGCACCGTCCCGCTCGAGATGGTCGGCTAGGAGCACCGGAGATGGGCAAGTTGGGGGGTTTCATCGAGTTCCATCGGCGCCTGCCACCGCGACGGCCGGTCGACGAGCGGCTCAACGACTACCGCGAGGTCTACCTCCCCTGGGCGAACGACGCGGTGCGTGAGCAGGCGGCGCGGTGCATGGACTGCGGCGTCCCCTTCTGTCACAGCGGCTGCCCGCTCGGCAACCTCATCCCCGAGTGGAACGACCTGGTCTGGCGCGACGACTGGGAGAGCGCGATCGAGCGTCTCCACGCCACCAACAACTTCCCCGAGTTCACCGGGAGGCTCTGCCCGGCGCCGTGCGAGCCCGCCTGCGTGCTCTCGATCAACGACGACCCGGTGACCATCAAGCAGGTCGAGGTGTCGATCGTCGACCGCGCCTTCGAGGAGGGATGGGTACGGGCCGCCCCACCCGCCCACCGCACCGGCAAGCGGGTCGCGGTGGTGGGCTCGGGACCGGCCGGCCTCGCCTGCGCCCAGCAGCTCAACCGCGCCGGGCACCAGGTGACCGTGTACGAGAGGGACGACCGCGTCGGCGGCCTGCTCCGCTACGGCATCCCCGACTTCAAGCTCGAGAAGTGGATCCTGGAGCGGCGCATCGACCTGCTCAGCGCCGAGGGCGTGGCCTTCGAGTGCGGCTACGACATCGGCGTCGACATCACCGGCGCCGAGCTGCGCGCCCGCTTCGACGCCGTGGTGCTGGCGATGGGCGCGGGCCAGCCGCGCGATCTGCCGGTGCCGGGCCGCGACCTCGCCGGCGTCCACTTCGCCATGGAGTACCTCCCGCAGCAGAACCGCCGGGTCGCCGGCGAGCTGGTCGGCGAGGCGGAGACGATCACCGGGCGGGGCAAACGGGTGATCATCCTCGGCGGCGGTGACACCGGCGCCGACTGCCTGGGCAACGTCCACCGCGAGGGCTGCGCCTCGGTCCACCAGTTCGAGCTGCTGCCGCCCCCGCCCCCGGAGCGCGCCTCCGACAACCCCTGGCCGCAGTGGTCGATCATCCTGCGCTCGTCCGCCGCCCACGAGGAGGGCGGGGTGCGCGACTACAGCATCCAGACCACCGGCTTCAGCGGCAGCGACGGACGGGTGGAGCGGCTGCACGCGGTGCGGGTCGAGCCCCGCAGGGTCGACGGCCGGATGCAGTTCGTGCCGCTCGAGGGCAGCGAGTTCACCATGGAGGCCGACCTCGTGCTCCTCGCCATGGGCTTCGTCCATCCGGTCCACGACGGGCTGGTCGAGGAGCTCGGCGTGTCCCTCGACGCTCGCGGCAACGTCGGCACCGACGACGACTTCCAGACCTCGGTTCCGGGCGTGTTCGCCGCCGGCGACGCCCGCCGCGGCCAGTCGCTGATCGTCTGGGCGATCGCCGAGGGCCGCCTGGCCGCGCGCGGCTGCGACCGCGTCCTGACGGGGTCGACCCGGCTCCCGTAGCAGGGCTCGCCGCCGGGTTTCTCCTGTTCCTGGCGGATACTCGCCGTGCTGTGCCCGATGGTCAGCCCGCGAGGCCGCGAAGGCCCGACGCGCGGGCCCGGTCGAGCGCCCGGCGCACCAGGCGCGGCACCCGGGCGCCCATGATCTCGAAGCCCTCCCCCACCGTCGCCCCCATCAGGAACCGGGCGTGGATGCCCTCGGCGACGATGGCGAGCTTGTAGTGACCGAGGGCGACGTACCACTCCAGCGCGTCGAGGGGGGCGCCGGTGGCCTCGGCGTAGGCGTCGACCACCTCGGCGGGCCGGTGGAATCCCGGCTCGGCGGTGATCGCCGACAGGGAGAGCAGCTCGCGGTCCTCGTCGGACTCCCGCGGGTCGGCCCAGTAGACGAGCAGCAGGCCCAGGTCGGCCAGGGGGTCGCCGACGGTGCACATCTCCCAGTCGAGGATGGCGGCGACCCGCCCCGGCTCGTCGGGCGCGAGGATCACGTTGTCGAGCCGGTAGTCGCCGTGGACGATGGCCGGCGGCCCGGACTCGGGCAGGCCCTGCTCGAGCCGGCGGCGCAGCTCGTCCATCTCCGGCAGCGGGCGGGTGCGCGACGCCTCCCACTGCTGCCACCAGCGGCGCACCTGCCGCTCCAGGAACCCGGCGGGGCGGCCGAAGTCGCCCAGCCCGACATCGTCTGGCGCAACGGCGTGCAGCGCCGCCAGGGTGGTGATCAGCGCCGTCGACATCGATCGCCGCACCTCCGGGGTGTGCGGCCACGACGGCGGCAGGGTGTCGCGGACCACGTGGCCGGCCACCCGCTCCATCACGTAGAAGGTCACCCCCAGCACCCCGGGGTCGTCGCAGAGCAGCACGGCGCCGGGCACGGGGATGCCGGTGCCCCCGAGGGCGCTGATCACCCGGTACTCCCGGGCCATGTCGTGGGCGGTGGGGAGCACGTGCGCCAGCGGAGGGCGCCGCAGCACCCACTCGCGCTCGCCGTCGCCGATCACGTAGGTGAGGTTCGAGCGCCCGCCCGCGATCAGCTCCGCGCGCAGCGGGCCGGCGAGCCCGCCCACCGCGGGCGCGAGCACGGCGGCGACCGCCTCGGGATCGACACCGCGCGGCACCTCGCTGTCCACGACCGCAGCGTGCCAGATCCCTCCGGCACCCTGCACCGTGGCGGCGTCCACACCGGCTGATAAGGTCCGGCACGCATGCGCAGCTGCTTCCTCGACTGGTCCGGCCCCATCGCCTTCGCCCACCGGGGCGGCGCCGGAGACCATCCCGAGAACACCATGGCCGCCTTCCTCGCCGCCGTGCAGATGGGCTACCGCTACCTCGAGACCGACGTCCACCTCACCCGCGACGGCGCCGTGGTCGCCTTCCACGACGACGTCCTGGAGCGGGTCACCGACCGTCGCGGACGGATCGGCGAGGTCACCGGCGCTGAGCTCGCGAGGGCCGACGCCGGCTACTGGTTCAGCCGGGACGGCGGCGCCACCTTCCCCCACCGCGGCCGCGGGGTGCGCATCCCCCTGCTCAGCCAGATCCTCGAGGAGTGGCCGGAGGCGCGGCTCAACATCGACACCAAGTCGGATGCGGTGGTCGAGCCGCTGGCCGCCCTGCTGGGCCGCATGAACGCGCTCGACCGGGTCTGCGTCGGCTCGTTCTCCGACCGGCGGCTGCGCCGCTTCCGCGCCCTGGCGGGCGACTGGGTGTGCACCTCGATGGGCCCGCGCGCGATCGCCCGCGCCCGGCTCACCTCGCTGGCCGGCCGCATCCCCCGGCAGGGCGCCGCCTGCATCCAGCTGCCGGTGCGCCAGGGCCGCGTGCCCATGGTCGAGCCGCTGATGATCCGCGCCGCGCATCGCTCCGGGCTGGCGCTGCACGTCTGGACCATCGACGACCGCGCCGAGATGGAACGCCTGCTCGACCTCGGTGCCGACGGGATCATGACCGACACCCTCGAGACGCTCCGCGACGTCCTCCGCGGTCGAGGCGCCTGGCACGGGGACGGCGCCGCGCCCTGATCACCGGCGGGCCGCTTGACGTCGGCATTTGTTCGCCGTACAAACAACGGTGATGACCACCGGCGCCGCACCCCGCCATCACGCCCGGGCCACCCGCGAGACCGGCCGCCGGACCCGGTCGGCGCTGCTCGACGCCGCCGCGCGGCTGTTCGGCGAACGCGGGCTGGCGGGCGTCTCCCTGGCGGGGATCGCCGCCGCCGCGGACGCATTCCCGAGCCAGGTCACCTACTACTTCGGCTCCAAGGAGGCGCTCTTCGTCGAGGCGGCGAGCCGCGAGATGCTCCATGCCGCCGCCCGGGTCGAGGACGCGGGCCGCCGCGCCGGCAACCCCTCCGACTACGTGCGCGCCATGGCCGGCCGGGCCCTCGACGGCTCCGCGCTGCTGCTCTTCGCCGACGCGCTGCTGCTCTGCCGCCACCGGCCCGAGCTGCGCCCGCTGGTGGCCCGCACCGTCGACCGCCTCCACCGGGAGGGGGGCCGGGCACTCGCCGAGCGCTGCGCCCGCGACGGCTGGGAGCTGTCCGCCGCCCCCGAGGTGGTCGCCCGGGCGTTCTGGGCGGTGCTCCTCGGGCTGGTGATGGAGGCCGGCGGCGCGGGCGCGCCCCTCGACCCCACCGCCGCCGAGGCGGCCGTCCTCGGGGCGCTCGGCACGCGCCCGTCCCCCACCGCCTGGAGGCCCTGACCGATGCTCCCCTCCGACCCCGGCGCCCGCCACATCCCGCTGCCCGAGCACACCGACTGGTACACGCCGGACGAGCACCTCCGCTGGCTGGCGCGCCGCACCCTCGGCGAGGCGGTCTGGCGGGTCGCCGGAGGGGCCCTCGCCGAGGCCGGGCGGATCGCGGCCACGACCATCGAGCCGCTGGCGGCGACCGCGGACCGGCATCCCCCGATCCTCCACCAGTACGACCCGCGGGGAGCGCGCGTCGACGAGATCGAGCTCCACCCCGCCTACGACCGCCTGCTCGACACCGCGCTGGGCTTCGGCCTGGTGCGCGCTCCGCACCTCCCCGGCTGGCGCGGGCTCGAGGGCCGCGCCCCCCGGACGCTGGTGACCGCGCTCGAGTACCTCTGGATGCAGGCCGACCAGTCGATCGTGGGCTGCCCGGTGTCGATGATGGACGCCGGGGCGCGGCTGCTCGCCCTCCACGGCGGCGAGCTCGGCGAGCGCTTGATCCCGCGGATCGCCGACGACACCGGAAGGCACCTCACCGTCGCGATGTACCTCACCGAGAAGGCGGGCGGCTCGGACGTCGGCGCCGGCGAGACCGTGGCGGTGCGGGGCGACGACGGTGCCTGGCGACTCCACGGCGAGAAGTGGTTCTGCTCCTGCCCCCACTCCGACCTTCTGCTGGTCATGGCCCGACCCGAGGGCGCCGGACCGGGGACCGGCGGTCTCGGCGTGTTCCTCGTTCCCCGCCGGCTCGCGGACGGCAGCCGCAACGCCGTGCTCATCCACCGGCTCAAGGAGAAGTTCGGGACCCGGAGCATGCCCTCGGGCGAGGTCGGCCTCCGCGGGGCGTGGGCGGAGCCGGTGGGCAGGCTCGACCGCGGCATGAAGCAGATGCTCGACATGGTGAACATGACCCGGTTGGGCATCGCCGGCCAGGCAGCGGCCCTGATGCGCCGCAGCGCCCAGGAGTCGCTCCTCCACAGCGGAGGGAGGAGCGCGTTCGGGCGGCGGCTCGACACCCAGCCGCTGATGGCCGACACCCTCGCCGAGCTGGTGGTCGACTCGGTGGCGGCGCTCGCCATGGCGATGGGGACGGCCGAGGTGCTCGACCGCGCCGACGCCGGCGACGAGCGTGCCGGGACGGTGCTGCGGCTGCTCACCCCGCTGGCCAAGGGATACGGATCCGAGCGGGCGCGCATCTGCGCCACCGAGGCGATGGAGGTGCGCGGCGGCAACGGGGCGATCGAGGACTGGCCGAACTCGCGGATGCTCCGCGACGGCTACATCCACGCCATCTGGGAGGGCACCGGCAACATCCAGGCCCTCGACGTGCTCCGCGCCGTGGGCCGCGGGGCGCTCCCCGACTGGATGGCCGACGTCGAGGCGCGAGCCGCGCACGCGGAGACCTCGGGCCCGTCGGCGCCGCTCGGCGCGGTGATCCGCCGCGAGCTGCGACGGGTCGAGGTCGAGGTGGGCGCGCTCGCCGGCCGCGACGCCGACGCCCAGCAGCTGCCGCTGCGCCGCCTTGCCCGGCGCATGGCGGTGCTCAGCGGCGGATGCCGGCTCGCCGAGCAGGCGCGCGAGCACGCCGCCGAGACCGGCAGCGGCCGGCTCGCCTGGCTGGCGTCCCGCCACCTCGCCCGGCTGGGAGGCCCCGAGGCGATCGCCGCGGTGGCGGACGACGCCGCCTGGCTGGAGCACGCCCGGCCCCTCCTCCACGGCGGCCCGGTGCCGCTCGAGCTCGGCGAGCGCGCCGCCCGGACGCTGGCCCGCGCCCTCGCTCCCGAGGCGGCGCCGGTGGCCTGAGGGTCAGCCGACCTCGACCCAGATGGCCCGGGCCTTGGACGTCCCCAGGGCGACGCGGTGGCCACCGACGCTGACCGCCAGCGCCCCGGCGCCACCCTCCATCTCCTCGATCTGCACCTCGGCGCCGGGTACCAGGCCGTGGCTGTCGAGGAGATGGAGCAGCTCGGGAGCCTCGTGCTCGGCCACCTCGGAGATCCGGGCGATGCGCGCCGGGGTGTGGGGCTCGAGGTCGGCGAGCGCGACCAGCTGCTGCGACCGCGGCGGACGGCCGGGGATGGTGTTGCCGTGGGGGCAGGTGACCGGCTCCCCCAGGTGGCTGTTGAGCCGCTCGAGCACGAGATCGGAGAAGCCGTGGGCGAGGCGGCCCGCCTCGCGGTCCGCGGTGGCCCAGTCGAGCGCGAGCACGTCGGTCAGCCAGCGCTCCAGCAGGCGGTGACGGCGGACGATCCGCGCCGCCACCTCCTCACCGCGGGGCGTCAGCGAGACGCTGCGGTCGCGGGCGATCTGCACCCAGCCGTCGCGCTCGAGCCGCTGCAGGTTGACGCTCACCGTGGGGGCGCTGACCGCGAGCCAGTCGGCGAGGCGGCTGGGACGGACGGTCTCGCCCTCGTGGGCGATGTAGTAGACGCACTCGAGGTAGCGGTCCACCGTCTCGGTGCGATGGGCCTCGGGCGGAGCCTCCTCCTGCGTCTGCTCCTCGGCCATCAACGGATCTTACCCCAGGCCCGTTCTCCCCCCCCGGCCGGAGGCATCGCGGGATCAGTGGCGGAACCAGTACACCGCCGCCGCGGGCGGGAGCGCGACCAGCAGCAGCCCCACCACCACCCGGTTCCAGAGCGCCGACCGGCGGTCGCGGATCAGCCCCACCACGGCGAGGAGCCACAGCACCGTGCCGGCGAGGATGAGGACGAGCGCCAACGCCACCGCGCGAGCGTAGCACCGGGCGACGCCCGCTCCGGCGCCCCCGCCGCGCGGTGCCGACGGGCTACCCTCGCCCCCCACCGACACGGAGGAACCTCATGCGCGACAAGCACGGCGG
>JAXDLS010000284.1:0-8175 GCA_034666485.1 Chloroflexota bacterium | reverse complement strand
ACCTGATGACGGTGATGATCAACGAGATCAGCCGCTCCTACGAGTTCATCGAGTCGCACGACGTCGGCACCGTCATCGAGGCCTTCGTCATCGTCGAGCGGATGCTCACCCAGGCCCGGGAGCAGGGCGAGCTCCGCGCCGACCTCGACTGCCGGCTCGCCTCCTACCTCGTCCTCGGCGCCGCCGAGATGGTGCTGACCGGCTACGTGCTCGGCACCCTCGGCCGCACCGCCCGCGAGGAGTACGCGGCCGACGAGCGCCAGCTGGTCGCGATGCTGCTGGACGGCATCTGCGGACACACGGCCTAGGCGGTCAGGGACCGACGACGCGCTTCCACCAGGCGGCGACCTGGGCGGCGGTGCTCTCGGGGGTCCCCCCGTTGTCGATCACCCAGGTGGCGAGGCGGCGCTTGCCGGCGAGCGGCATCTGGGCGGCGACCCGCGCCCGGGCGGCGGCCTCGTCGATGCCGTCGCGGCGCATGAGGCGGTCCATCTGGACGCCGTCGGGGGCGTCGACCAGCATCACGCCCTCCACCAGGCCGGCACGGTCGCTCTCGTAGAGCAGGGGGATGTCGGCGACCACCAGCGGCGCACCCGACTCGAGGCCGGCGGCGATGCGCTCGCCCATGAGCGCACCGATCCGCGGGTGGGTGATCTCCTCGAGGCGGCGGCGCCGGGCGGGATCGGCGAAGACCACGGCGCCGAGGGCGGGGCGGTCGAGCTCGCCGGCGGGGGTGAGCACCCCGGGGCCGAAGGCGGCGCGGATCTCCTCCAGGGCGGGGCTTCCCGGGGCGACCACCTCGCGGGCGAGCAGGTCGGCGTCGACGACGGCGGCGCCGCGGCCGGCGAGCAGCCGCGCCACCGTGCTCTTGCCGGTGGCGATCCCGCCGGTCAGTCCGATCAGCCGCATCCGCGCTCCCACCGGTTCAGGGTCGCCGTCCGCCCGCTGCCGTCTTGGTACAGTCACGGACCCATGGTCCGACTCCGCTCCCTTCCCCTGCTGCTCTGCGCCGCGCTGGGCACCATGGCCGCGCTCTCCGCCTGTGGCAGCGGCTCCGCCGACACCGTCGACAACAGCACCTGCCCGTACGGGCCCAACAGCGCCGGTCCGTACAGTCCCAACCCGCCCAAGACCAACGGGAAGAGCGACCACGCCCAGGTCATCCCCGAGATGCCCCACGAGCACGTCCAGCCGCCCGCCAAGGTCACCTACGCCCACAACCCGCCCACCAGCGGCTGCCACTACAGCCTCAGTGGCGAGGCCCCGATCGCCGCGGGGGCCTACCCCTACACCGTCACCATCCCCCCCGAGTACTGGGTCCACAACCTGGAGCACGGCTACATGGCGGTGCTCTACCGGTGCCCGCAGGGCTGCGAGGCCGACTTCCAGGCGCTCCGCGACTGGCTGAAGAAGCAGGCGCCCGACCCCGCCCTGGCCGCGCTGGTGAAGAGCCAGCCCACCTTCAAGCCGTACACCAAGGTGATCATCATCCCCTGGCCCTCGATGACGCCCAAGTTCGCGGCCGTCTCCTGGGACTACTACGACCCCATGGACAGGGTGGACACCACCGAGCTGCAGAACTTCTACGACAACCACCTCGACACCGCGCCCGAGGGGCTGACCACCCCCTGAGCGAGGGGGCGGTCCTACCGGCAGCCGGGGGCGGCCTCCGCCCATGCGGGGGTGCCGCGGGTGAAGAGCTGCATGCCGTGGTCGCCGAGCACCCGGTGCCATGCGGGGAGTGCACCGAGCTGGGCGGCGAGGCGACCGGTGGGGACGAGCACCGCCGAGGTGCCGCTGGCGTCGAGCAGGTCGAGGGCCGAGGGAGCGGAGGTGGCGCCGGCGGTGATGCGCAGGTCGTCGGCGAAGACGCGGTCGCCGGCGGCGACGAGCTCGCCGTAGTCGTACACCCGGACCCGCGGCCAGAGCTCGTGGATCAGGTACCCGCTGGTGCCATAGGGGGCGAAGAGGCGGGTGCCCTCGGGGGCGGCGCGCAACGCCGCCACCGCGCAGGCGGGGTACGCGGCCGCGACCCCCGCGGGTGAGGCGCCGGTGGCCGCCCTGGCCACCGCGGTGCCCAGGCCGACGACGCCGCAGAGCACCACCAGCGCGCCGGCGATCACGGTGGCGGGGGTCACCCGGCGGGCGCGCGGCGCGGCGGCGGCGGCGCGCTGGCGTCGCGCCAGCAGGCCCGCGGCCGACTGGGCGGCGGCGGTCCAGGCGGGCAGGGCGATGGCGACGAGCAGGGCGATGTTGCGCACCGCCAGGCAGGCGGCGAGCACCGCGGCGGCGGCGAGCACCCGGTCGCGGAGGTCGACCCGCCTCCCCAGCACCACCAGCACCAGGGTGGACGCGGCCAGCAGGGCGAAGGGCCACAGGCCGGCGTCGTGGAGATCGGGAGGCATCCACTCGACGATCGGCTTGGCCTTCACCGAGGCGCTGGTGGAGAGGGCGTAGGCGTAGAGCCGCGGGCCGGCGGGGTTGAGGCAGGCGGCGGCGGCGGCGACGCCGAGGGCGACGGCGAGCTGGCGCACCCGGACGGCGGGGGCGGCACCGGCCAGCCGGAGCCGGGTCCGCAGCGCCTCGACCGCCACCACCACCCCGAGCACCGCGATGCCGCCGAGGAAGCCGGCGTGGAGGTTGGCCCACAGGGCGAGCAGCGGAGGCAGCAGCCAGCGCACCCGCCCACCCCCGGCGAGGTGGCGCTCGGCGACCAGCAGGGTCCAGGCGGTGAGCGCGAAGGTGGCCACCTGGGGACGGGTGCCGAGCACCGGCTCGGCCGCCCGGGCACCGAGCAGCAGGGCGCCGGCGATGGCGAGGCCACCCGCACCCCGGTCGCGGGCGCGCAGGGCGCAGGCCCACAGCCCGCTCCACGCCACCGCGGCCATCACCACCGCGACGAGGAGCAGGCCGCCGGCGGCGGCGAGGCCGGCGAAGACCACCTCGGCGAGCCACTCGTGGGGCGTCCACGGCGCGCCCGGGGCGGTGTAGGTGAAGAGCTCGCCGCCGGGGACGGCGAGATGGTCGAGCATCCAGCGCCCGGCGCGGAGGTGCCACCACAGGTCGGGGTCGCCGAGCACGTCGAGGCAGGGCACCACGGTGAGCAGCAGCGCCGCCGCCACCAGGGCGCGCCGGGGATCGGCGAGCAGCGTGGCGAGGCGGCGCCCGGCGGCGCGGACCCGGCCCGCCTGCGCCCGACCGCCCGGCGGGAGCGCGGGCGCGGTGCGAGGGCTCGGGGTGGAGGACACGATCGCCGCGAGCCTACCCGGGTGCCGGCGGGCCGCCGGCGGCTGTCATCGGTCCGTTGCCTATACTCCCGACATGTCTCGGGCCAATCGCCGACGCGACGCGGCGGGCCCCTCCGGGGCGACCTCGGCGCCCGCCACGGCGGCGGCCGAGCGCGGGCCCGTCGCCGGCGCCCCCGGGGCCAGCGACGCCGGCAACCACATCGCCTGGCGCTCCTGCCTCGCCGGCCTGCTGATCGGCGAGCTGGTGCTGCTGGTGCTCACCAACGGCGGCCTCGGCCTCGCCACCGCGATCTTCGGCCCCACCGAGAGGCTCGACGGCGGCATCGTCGGCGTCGGCAGCTTCCTCGCCGTCATCCTCGGCGGCTTCGCGGCCGCCCGGCTGGCCGGCCGCTGGGGCCTCTACCAGGGCACGGTGGTCGGCATCGGCTTCATCCTGGTGTCGGTGGTCGTCCAGTTCGCCCAGGAGGCATCCGTCGTCCACTCCTCGCTGAGCTCCGGCGCCCACCACATCGTCGACCTCGGTCCCATGCGCATGGACAACGTGATCAGCGGCGACCTGCTCGCCCTTTTCGGTGGCAGCTTCGGGGGGTGGATCGCCCGGCGGCGATAGCCCTCCAGTCGTTCACCAAGCGATCGCCGGCGTCCCCGCCGAGCGCCGTCGCCCGGCACCCCGCGTCCAGGTTGAGTGACTCAACGGACGGAGCAGCCAGAGCGGCACCCGTCACAGGGCCGTGGCCGGTCCTTCACGGGGATGGCGACCGGGGCTTCCGAGAATCGGGGGCATGCTCAGCACCCCGACGCGTGCGCTGCCGCCGGCGGCCGGCCGGCTCTCCGCCGTGCTCTCGGATCGGCACCTCCGGACGCCCGTGGTGTTCTTCGTCGTCGCTCAGCTGCTCGACATCCTCACCACCACGCTGGGGCTGGTGCTGGGGCTGGACGAGGCCAACCCGCTGACCGCGGGGGTGATCCACCACCTCGGCGCGGGCGGGCTGCTGGTGCAGAAGGTGCCGGTGGTGCTGGCGCTGGTGTTCGGGCTCACGCTGCTGCCGCGGCGGGTCGCCGTGGTCTCCGCCTGGGCGTTCACCGGGCTCATCGGCATGGTGGTGGTGTCGAACCTCACCCTGGTGCTGACCGCCCGTCCGCTCTGACGCGGGGGCACGGCCCGGGCTTGGCTGTCGCCAACCCTGGCCGTATCATGCGCGGCCTGGGGACGGTCCCCGGCAATCAGGAAGGACGATGCTCCCGCGTTCCACCCGACTCCTCCGCGCCCCGCTCGCCGCGGCGATGTGCGCGCCCCTGCTCGCACTCTCGCTGAGCGCGGGCGACGCCGCCACCGTGCCCTCGCAGGCCAACCCCTGCCCGCAGAACCCGCTGGCCGGCGGCAGGCCCCCCGGCGGGGCCGCCGCCAGGGCCCCGGGGCGCGCGCCGGGCACCGCCTCTCCGGCGTCCGGCTCCGACCCCTGCGCCGACCTTCGCGCGGCGCAGGAGCGCGCCGGCCAGGTCGACGACCTGCTCACCGCCCGGCGCGCCGACCTGGCCTCGGCGCGGGCGCAGCTCGTTGCGCTGCAGGGCAGCGTCGCCCGGCTCCAGGACGAGGTGGCGCGCGACACCGTCCGCCACGAGGAGGTGGTGCAGCGCTGGCGCACCGACCACGACCTGCTCGCCCGCCAGGTCCGGGGGCGCTACGTCGCCGGTGAGCAGGGCTTCATCGCCTACCTGGTGGCCGCCGACAGCTTCGGCAGTCTGCTCGACCGGGCGGTCTCGGTGGGTCGCGTCGTCAGCGCCGAGCGCGGCCTGGTCGCCCGCACCGCCGCCGAGCGCCAGGAGGCCGAGGCGCTCCTCGCCGATGCCACCGCGCGCCGCGACCAGGCCAGGCTCCAGAGCCGCCAGATGGACGCCCTGCGGGTGGTGATCGAGTCCGACGTGGTCCGGCTCGATCACGCTTCCGCCGACGCCCACGCCGCCGCCACCCTCGAGGCGGCGATCGCGGCGCTGGCGCTGGCGCGGGCGCACGGCACCGTCTACCCGGCCGTCGACGGCCCCACCTTCACCGCCGACAGCGACCTCACCCGGCGGTCCGGGCTCACCGCGGAGCGGATCGAGAGGTTCCTCCACGGCACCGCCCTCGCCGGGCTGGGCAGGGCCTACGTCGAGACCGAGGCACGCCACCACGTCTCCGCGAACTACCTCGTCGCCGACAGCATCCTGGAGTCGGCGTGGGGCACCTCACGGATCGCCGTCGACAAGCACAACATCCTCGGCTTCGGTGCGGACGACAGCCATCCCTACGAGGACGCGGTGAGCTTCCCCTCCTTCGCCGCCTGCGTCGACGCCGTGGCCCGCTACGTCGCCGGCCACTACCTCGATCCCAGGGGCAGCTACTTCCACGGCCCCACGCTGCGGGGCATGAACGTGCTCTGGGCGACCGATCCCGAGTGGGCGCGGAAGGTCGCGACCATCGCCACCAGCATCCCGTAGCCCTGGGAGGGCGACCGACGACCGCCGGCGACCCGGCCGCCGCTCCCCGCCTCCGGGCTCAGGTGCGCGCCGTGGCCTCCACGGCACCGCTCTCCGTCCGGCTGCCCGAGGGGGTGTCACCCGAGGCGGGCTCGTAGGCGCGGCCGACGAGGTCGATCCGGCCCAGCGAGCGAGCGAAGTCGAGGCAGGCGGCGCGGGTGAAGCGCAGGTGCCGTCCGGGGGTGTGCCAGGCGACGATCTGGCCCTGGCCGACGGCACGGCGGAGTGTCGACCTGGAGACACCGCAGAGCACGGCCGCCTCCCCGGTGGTGAGGATGTCCTCGGGCTTCTCGATCATCGGCCTCCCGTTCCCATACATCGGTGGACGCGGTCCTCAGAGCCGCCGGCGGCGCGCCCGGCTGGGCGACCGAGTGGGAGCAGGGGGTCGGAAGCAAGAACCGCCCGCCCGGCCCTCATACGGTGCGTGTATACAACCTCAAAGGGGTGCCCGTGTGGTTTTTCGGGCAAGTGATTTCGTTGGCCGGAGCTCTCGGCTTGCCCGCATATACTCAGCCCGGGCTTGGCGGGACTTGGGCGGCCCGACTGGCCGCGGAGGAGGCTCTTGGTGGTGGGATCCGTCCGGCAGGTGGTCCGGCGCCTCGTGGAGAGCGTCGGCACGGTCATCGTCGGCAAGGACGCCGAGGTCGAGCAGTGCGTGATCGCGCTCCTCTGCCGGGGCCACGTCCTGATCGAGGATGTCCCCGGGGTGGGCAAGACGATGCTCGCCAAGGCCCTCGCCCGGTCCCTCGGCTGCCTCTTCGAGCGCGTCCAGTTCACCCCCGACCTCCTTCCCGGCGACATCACCGGGGTGAACGTCTTCAACCCCAAGACCACCACGTTCGAGTTCCGCCGCGGGCCGGTCTTCGCCCAGGTCCTGCTCGCCGACGAGATCAACCGCGCCACCCCGAAGACCCAGTCGAGTCTGCTGGAGGCGATGGAGGAGGGGCAGGTCACCGTCGACGGCGTCTCCCACCGCCTCCCCGAGCCCTTCATCGTGCTCGCCACCCAGAACCCGATCGAGCTCGGCGGCACCTTCCCCCTCCCCGAGGCCCAGGTCGACCGCTTCCTCGTCAAGGTGAGCATCGGCTACCTCTCCCTCGACGAGGAGGTGGGGATGCTCGACCGCTTCCAGACCGCCTCGCCGCTGGAGGCGCTCACCCCGGTGGCCACCACCGAGGAGATCCTGGCCTGCCAGGCGGCGATCAGCACCGTCCACTGCGATGCCCGGCTCAAGGAGTACACGGTCCGGATGGTGCAGCGCACCCGCGCCCACCCCGACGTCGCCCTGGGCGCCTCGCCCCGCGGCAGCCTCGGCCTGCTCCGCGCCGCCCAGGCGCGCGCCGCCGCCGCCGGCCGCGACTACGTGCTCCCCGACGACATCAAGGAGCTGGCGCCGTCGGTGCTCTCCCACCGGATCATCGTCCGGCCCAACGCGGAGCTCCGCGGGCTGACCGCGGCCTCGGTGCTCGCCGAGGTGCTCGACACCGAGTCGGTCCCGCTCGCGGACCGGCGCTTCGCATGAAGCCGTGAGCGGGCGCGCGCCGCTCATCGCCTGCATCGCGGTGCTCGCCTTCTTCGCGGGGATCACCGGGGTGCGGCTCGCCTACACCCTCGCCTACGTGCTCGCCTTCATGCTGCTGCTCGCCTTCGCCTGGTCGCGCGCGGTGGCGCGGCGGGTGTCGGTGACCCGCGACTCGCCCTCCGGCGTGTTCATGGTCGGCGAGCCCTTCACCGAGCGCTTCACCGTCATCAACCGCGGCCTGCTGCCGATCGCCTACTGCGAGGTCCGCGACGCGACCTCGCTGCCCGGCTACCTCTCCAGCCGGGCGCTCTCGCTCAACGGCGGCAGCACCGTCTCCTGGAACACGCGCGGGGTCTTCGCCCGCCGCGGGGTGTACGCCTTCGGCCCCGTCCAGGTGCGCCTGGGCGACCCCTTCGGCCTCTTCCCGCGCACCGTGCGGGTGGCCCCCGGGTCGGAGGTCACCGTCTACCCGGCGATCCACGCCGTGGGCGAGATCGGCCCGCTGAGCGCCGGGGGGAGCGGGGGCGACGTCCGCCGTGGCCGCCCCGTCGACATGCCCCCGGAGGTGGCCGCGGTCCGCGAGTACGACCCTGCCGACGGCATGGGGCGCATCCACTGGCCCTCGACCGCGCGCGCCGGCCGGCTGATGAGCCGGGTCTACGACACCCGGCAGAGCTCCGACCTGCTGGTGGTGCTCGACCTCGAGCGCGGCCACTCCGCCGGGGTTGCTCCGGAGTCGTCGGTGGAGTACGCGATCTCGCTGGCGGCGTCCATCTGCCACGCCGGGCTGCGCCGCGGCCAGGCGGTCGGCCTGGTCACCAACGACGCCCGCCACACCGCGATCGGCGCCGGCCGCGGCGAGGCCCAGCGGCTGCGCCTGCTCGACTA
>JAXDLS010000283.1:0-4061 GCA_034666485.1 Chloroflexota bacterium | reverse complement strand
GTTCGCGGTGCTGACCGTCGCCGGCGCCCTGCCCTGGTGCGCCGCCCTCGCCGTCGCCGGCTACCAGGTGGGCGCCAACTACGACCGCGTCTCGGGCCCGATCGAGAAGGGCGCGGTCGCCATCGCGGTGCTGGTCGCCGCCGGGGTGATCGCCTGGATCGTGCGCGGCCGCGGGGCGACCCGCCCCGCCGACTGACCGACCTCTCAGATCGCTGCGCTGGGCGGCGGGGTCACCGTCACCGCCGCGCCCCAGTCGCTGAAGTCGAAGCTGGCGCTGCTGATGCCGGGGCTGCTGCCGGCGCCGGCCTGGCCGCAGTCGGCGCGCCCGCCGGGGGTGGCGGCGCCGTGCTGGACCACCCGGACCAGCCGCGGAGGGCCGGTGACGCTGACGTACACGGTGGAGCGGGACGCCCCCGGCGCCCTGCCGTCGTCCTCGAGCGCGACCACCCGCTGGCCGTTCACGGTCGACACCGCCCCCTTGGTCAGGCCGCCGTGCTCGAGCCGCCCGCAGCGGACGGTGTTGGCCAGGGTCAGCGAGCGGGCGTTGGTGGCGAGGTCGGCGGGCGCGGTCAGCCACGGGCCGTTCCTGCTCTGCGAGGCGTAGACCCGGTCGGGCGTCACCACCAGGTAGATCGACGTTCCCTGCGCCGTGAGGCTGATGCTGGCCGCGTTCTGGGTGTCGAGGACGTCGATGTCGTTGTTGGCGCCGCCTGCGTCGACCTGGTGGCCGGCGATGTGCACCGACCTCTCCGAGGCCATGGAGGTGAGGAAGTCGTCGTAGATCTGCTGGGCGGTGCGCGTCTCCTCCGGTCTCGCGGTGGGCGACGCGGTGGTCGACCCCGAGGAGCCGCAGGCGGCGAGCCCGGTGGCGGTGGCGAGCAGCAGCAGGGGTCGGTGGCGTCGGTGGGTCATGAGCATCTCCGTGAGCGAGCCGCATGGTAGCGCTGCGTCGCCATGGGGCCGGCTGCATGCGGGACTGGGCTCTTTGCCCCATTGACCGCGGCCGCGGCGCGCCCCAGGATTCGCCCGGAGATGCTGGCGCCCATGGACGTGCCGAGCGGAGACGCCAAGGCCGTGATCGCCGAGGTGCATCTTCTCTACCCCGCCGTCTACCGCCGCTTCCAGGCGTCCCGGCAGCGCATCCCCGGGTCCGACGTCACCCCGCGCATGCTCGGGCTGCTCCGCCTCCTCGCCGTCGCCGGCCCGCTCAGCGTCGGCGACCAGGCGTGCCATCTCGGCCTCAGCCGGGCGACCGCCACCGAGCTGGTCGACCGGCTGGAGACCAAGGGGCTGGTGTCCCGCATCCGCGACGGGCGCGACCGCCGCCGGGTCTTCGTCTCGCTCACCGAGTCGGGCCGGGCCCGCGCCGCCGCCCACCCCGAGGTGCTCGCCTGCGACGACCTGCTCCGCGCCGTCGAGCAGATGAGCCCCGCCGACCGCCGCGCCCTGATCGTCGGGATGCGGGCGCTGCTCGCCGCCGCCGAGCACGTCGAGGGCGGCGAGGTCCACCGGGCGGTCGGCTAGCCGTCCGCCCGTCAGCCGAGGGGGATGATCTCCACCAGCGTGCCCTCGGGCACCCTGCTGCCCGCCGCCGGCAGTGCCACCAGGCAGTCGGCGAGCACCATCGAGCGCAGCATGCCCGAGCCCTGGGCGCCGGTGAGCCGCACCCCGGGCGGCCCGCCGTTCGCGTCCCGCTCCAGGATGCCCCGGTGGAAGGTCTCGATCCCCTCCGGCTTGTCCATCGCCTCCAGGGTGCGCGCCACCGAGCGGGGACGGTGGGGCTGGGTCGCGCCCTGGAGGGCGAGGATGGCGGGCCGGGCGAAGAGCTCGAAGGTGACCTGGCTGCTCACGGGGTTGCCCGGCAGGCCGATGAACGGCACCCCGCGCACCGAGCCCACCGCCAGCGGCCGGCCCGGACGCATCGCCACCCGCCACAGGTCGAGCGAGCCCATCTCCTCGACGACGTCGCGGACGTGGTCGTGGTCGCCGACGCTGACCCCGGCGCTGGTCACCACCAGGTCGCAGCGGGCGCCCTCCTCGAGGTGGCGGCGGAGGTCGACCACGCTGTCGCGCGCGATGCCCAGGCGCACCGGGTCGCCGCCCGCGTCCCGCACCGCCGCGGTGACCGCCACCGCGTTGCTGTCGACGATCTGGCCCGGCCCCGGCTCGCGCTCGGGCTCGACCAGCTCGTCGCCGGTGCTGAGCACCGCCACCCGGGGGCGCCGTCCCACCTCCAGCCACACCTCGCCGAGGGCGGCGCAGGCGGCGAGGTCGCCGGGGCGCAGCCGGCGGCCGGCGGTCAGCACCTCGTCGCCGGCGCGCATGTCCTCGCCGGCGAGGCGCACGCTGGCGCCGTGCGGGGCGGCGATGCGGACGGCCACGGTCTCGCGCCCGTCGTCGGTGTCCTCGTGTCGCACACCGGTGTCGGCGCCCTCCGGCAGGGGGGCGCCGGTCATGATCCGCATCGCCGTGCCGCGCTCCAGCGGCCGCGAGGGCACCGCGCCGGCCCGCGACTCGCCGCGGACGGGAAGGACCGCGGGATGCTCCCCGGTCGCGCCGGCGATGTCGGCGGCGCGCACCGCGTAGCCGTCCATCGCCGAGTTGGCGAAGGGCGGGAGGGTGCGCCGGCTCACCACCGGCGCGGCGAGCACCCGGCCCATCGCCTCCGCGAGCGGCACCCGCTCGCTGCGCAGCGGGGTGAGCGCGGCAAGGATGCGCGCCTGCGCGGCGGCGACGGAGAGGGGTCCGCTCATGGGGCCAGAGGATAGGCGCGGGGACGCTCAGCCGCCGGCGAGCGCCGGCATGGCGTCCTCGACGCGGCGCAGCGTGCGCACCCCCGAGAGGGTCACCGGCAGCGCCGCGAGCAGCTGTCCGGCGGCGGCGGCCAGCAGGGTGGCGCGCACCCCGACGATCGATCCCATGACCCCGCCGGCGAAGGCGCCGACCGGGATGGTGCCCCAGACCAGGAAGCGCATGGTCGCGTTCATCCGTCCCTGGAGGTGCCGCGGCGTGATCGCCTGGCGAAGGCTGATCTGGGTGATGTTGTAGGCGACGCCGGCGAGCGAGCCGACGATGCCCGAGGCGATGAGGAAGGGCATCGGGAACGACCGCGGCGCCAGCGCCAGCAGCAGCCAGCTGGGGAGGCCGAGCCAGGCGGCGGCGACGATGGTCCCGCCGGTGCCCAGCCGCCGCTCCAGCCGCGCCACCAGGAGGGCGCCGAGCGGTCCGCCCAGGCTTCCCAGGCTGAACCAGAGCCCGATGCTGCCGGCGTCGAGCCCGAGGTCGCGCAGCGCGTAGACGAAGAGCACCGCCATCCCCGCGTTCGCGAAGAGGTTGTAGAGCCCGGTGCAGGCGGCGATGGAGCGGAGCAGGCGGTGGCCGAGGACGAAGCGAAGCCCCTCGAGCAGCTCGGCACGCAGGCCGGTGCGCACCCGGGGCTGCGTGCGTGGCCGGGTGCGGCGGATGAGCAGCAGGCTCACCACCGAGACCGCGTAGCTGGCGGCGTCGACCGCCACCGCGTACGGCGCGCTCGCCACGCTGACCAGCAGACCGCCGATGCCCGGTCCGGCGACCTCCGCGGCCGACTGGGTGAGGGCGAGCCTGGAGTTTCCCTCGACCAGCTGCTCGCGCTCGACCAGGGAGGGAAGGTAGGACTGGTAGGCGACGTCGAAGAACACGGTGAGCACGCCGACCAGGAAGCCGGTGGCGTAGAGCTGGGGCAGGCGCAGCAGGCCCAGCGCCCAGGCCACCGGCACCGAGGCCAGCGCCAGCATGCGTCCGAGGTCGGCGACGATCAGCACCGGCCGGTGGGGGAGGCGGTCGACCCAGACCCCCGCGGGGAGGCCGAAGAGCAGGAAGGGGAGGAACTGCAGGGCGGCGAGCAGGCCGGTCTGGAAGGGCCCGGCCCCCAGCGCGGACACCGCCGTCAGCGGGATGGCGATGAAGGAGACCTGGCTGCCCAGCTCGCTGACGGTCTGCCCCGCCCACAGCCTGAGGAAGTCGGGATGGCGCCGGAGGCTCATGCGGGGATCATCGCACCGGTCTCCGCGACCGCCTGCCGC
>JAXDLS010000282.1:0-4035 GCA_034666485.1 Chloroflexota bacterium | reverse complement strand
CCGCCACCCGGGGTGGTGGGTGCCGGGGTGCCGGCCGGTGCGCCGCTCCCGGGCGGAGCGGTGTCCGCGGGCTCGGCGCCCTCGCGCTCGCCGCGGGCGGCCGGGGTCGGGGGCGCCTCACCGTCGGGAAGGTGGGCGGGGGCGCCGCCGGGGCGCGTGTCGCTCATGGAACGGTCTCCGCAGCGGTCTCGCCGGCGGTGCCCGCGGGGGCCTCGTCGATGGTGTCGAGGGTTTGCACGGTGATGTGATCGTTGGTGTAGATGCACAGGCTGGCCGCGATCTGCAGGGCGCGCCGCGCCACCTCGGGGGCGGTCAGCCCGGTGTTCTGCACCAGGGCGCGGGCCGCGGCGTGGGCGTACGGCCCGCCGCTGCCGATGGCGGCGACGTCGTCGTCCGGTTCGATGATCTCACCATCGCCGCTGAGCAGGAGCAGCTGGGAGGAGTTGGCGACCAGCAGCATCGCCTCGAGGTGGCGCAGGTAGCGGTCGGTGCGCCACTCCCGGCTGAGCCCGACGGCGGCGCGGAGCAGGTTTCCCTGGTGCTTCTCGAGCTGCTGCTCGAACTTGTCGAACAGGGTGAACGCGTCGGCCACTGCGCCGGCGAAGCCGACGATGATCTCGTCGTGGAAGAGCCGCCGCACCTTGTCGGCGCGGTGCTTCATGACCACATCCCCGACGGTCACCTGACCGTCGCCGGCGATGGCGACCTGACCTCCCCGCTTGACCGCCACGATGGTGGTCGCATGCGGCCGTGCCGCGCGCATGCTCACCCGGCGGCGGTGCGTGCCGCCGTGGCCTTGGGCGGTCGGTATTTGCAGCCGGGGTAGCCGGAGCAGCTCACGAACGCGCCGAAGCGGCCCTGGCGGCGAACCAGGGGGCGATCGCAGTCCGGGCAGGCGCCGAGCTCCGGGTCGAGCACCACCGGCGCCACCGCCGCCGCGGGGGCGGCGCCGTCGATGGGGGCGCCGTTGGCGGGGGCTTCCTCGCCCGGGGCGTCGCCCTTGATGTGGCGGCACTTGGGATAGCCGGAGCAGCCCACGAACGGGCCGCGCCGGCCCATCCGGGTGACCAGTGGCTTGCCGCAGTCGGGGCAGCTCTCCCCGGTCGGCTGGGCTGCAGGGCGGGCGCCCTGCTCGCCGCTGCCGCGGGGCTGGATGTACTTGCAGTCGGGGTAGTTCGAGCAGCCCACGAAGGGGCCGCGACGGCCGCTCTTGCGGGCCAGCCGCTTGCCGCACTCGGGGCAGGCACCGAGCTCCTCGGGAGCCGCATCGCCCTCGGCGCCGGCGGGCTTGGCCGCCTCGTCGCGGAGGTACTTGCAGTCGGGGTAGCCGGAGCAGCCCGTGAACGGACCGCGCTTGCCCAGGCGCACCACCAGCGGGCGCCCGCAGTCGGGGCAGGGCTCGCCGGTGGGCTCGGGCGCCGGCCCGTCCTTCTTGATGTACTTGCACTCGGGGTAGCGGGAGCAGCCCGTGAACTCGCCGAAGCGGCCCTCGCGGACCACCAGCCGACCCTCGTCGCACTCCGGGCACGCCTCCCCGGTGTCCCTGGTGGGGATGCGCACCCGCTCGAGGTTGTTCTCGGCCTTCTCCAGGGTGTCGGCGAAGGGCGTGTACCAGTCGCGGATGGTGGACTCGAAGCCGGCGTGCCCGTCCTCCACCCCGTCCAGCCGCTTCTCCAGGTCAGCGGTGAAGGCGACGTCGACGATGGCGGGGAACTGGCTGCGGAGCACACCGTCGACGGTCTTGCCCAGCTCGGTGGGATGTAGCCGCCGCTCCTCCTGGCGCACGTACTTGCGCTCCTGGATGACGTCGACCGTGGGCGCGTAGGTGGAGGGCCGGCCGATGCCGCGCTCCTCCATCTCCTTGATCAGCGACGCCTCGGTGTAGCGGGGCGGCGGCTGGGTGACGTGCCCCTCGCGGGTCAGCTGCTGCAGCGCCAGCAGGGCGCCCTCGGTGAGCGCGGGGAGGCTGCGGTCCTTCTGGTCGTCGTCGCGGCGCAGCACCTTGGTGAACCCGTCGAAGCGGAGCACCGACCCGTTGGCGCGGAAGACGTAGTCGCCGGCGTTGATGTCGACACGGGTGGTGTCGAAGCGGGCCGGGGCCATCTGGCTGGCCACGAAGCGGCGCCAGATCAGGTCGTAGAGCTTCAGCTGCGGGGCGCTCAGGTGCGTCGCGACCGACTCCGGGGTGCGCTCGGGGTCGGTGGGACGGATCGCCTCGTGGGCATCCTGCGCCGCCACCGGCGCCTTGGTCTTCGACACCTTGGGGGTGCCCCGGCCCACGTACTGCTTCCCGTAGGCGGACTCGATGTGGGCATGGGCGGCGGCCCGCGCGGTGTCGCTGATGCGCGTCGAATCGGTGCGCATGTAGGTGATCAGGCCGACCGGGCCCTCACTGCCCAGCTCGATCCCCTCGTAGAGGCCCTGCGCGAGCTGCATGCTCTTCTTCGGCGCCATCCGCAGCCGGGTGCTGGCGTCCTGCTGCATGGTGCTGGTGGTGTAGGGGTTGGGCGCCGAGCGCGAGGACTCGCGAGCGGTGACCTTGGCGACCTCGAAGGGCGGCACGCCGGCGCCGGGGCGGCCCTCCTCGTCGACGCCGAGGGCGGCCATCACCCGCAGCGCCGCGGCCTCGTCGGGAAGGCGGAGCTTGCTGTCGCCGGGGTCGGCGGGCTTGGCGGAGAGCTCCTCCTCGTCGGCGCCCTCGGCCAGCGCGGCGTCGCCGCGCTGGGCGTAGAGCCGGGCGGTGAGGGTGGCCCCCTTCTCGGTGGCCAGCTCCGCCTCGACCGTCCACCACTCCTCGGGGAGGAAGGCGTCGATCTCGTTCTCGCGATCGACCACGAGCCGCACCGCGACCGACTGCACCCGGCCGGCGCTCAGCCCGGTGCGCACCTTCTTCCAGAGGAAGGGGCTGAGCTGGTAGCCGACGAGGCGGTCGATGACCCGGCGCGCCTCCTGGGCGGCGACCAGGTCGCGGTCGATCAGCCGGGGGGCGAGCAGCGCCGCCTCGACGGCGGCGCGGGTGATCTCGTGGAAGACCACGCGCTGAGGGTCCTTGAGACGGAGCGCCTCGGCCAGGTGCCAGGCGATGGCCTCGCCCTCTCGATCGGGGTCGGAGGCGAGGATCACCTCGATCGCGCCCTTCGCGGCGGCGCGCAGCTCCTTGATCTGCGCCTCCTTGGTGACCTCGTACTGGGGCGCGAAGCCCTTCTCGAGGTCGACGCCGAGCTTGGACTTGGGCAGGTCGCGGACATGGCCCATCGAGGCCTTGATGGTGTAGCCGGATCCGAGGAACCGGCCGAGCGTGCGCGCCTTGCTCGGTGACTCGACGATGATGAGGCGGTTGGCCATACGCTGCAGTCTCTCCGCGGTCGCTGCCAGTCAAACTCGCCGGCCGCGGCGTGCGGCCGATCATAGCAGCGGTCTCGCGACGGCTCGGATGGCCGTCACCGGCGCCCGACCCGGCTGACCCCGCCGCCGGGGAGGCTGCGGACCCATCCCCCGAGCTCCAGTGCGCAGAGGCGCACGGCGATCTCGGCGGCACTGGCGCCGGTGGCCTCGGCGAGCCGATCCGGGTGGACGGGGTCGCTGCCGACCAGGTCGAGGAGGGCGCGGAGGGTGGGATCGTCGGGGGGCGCGGAGGGGGACCCCGCCCCCCGCCGCGGAGTGGTCAGGCTGAGCTCGGGAAGGGCCGCGGCGAGGTCGTCGATCTCGAGCAGGGGGATCGCCCCGTCGCGGATCAGCCGGTTGGTGCCGCGACTCTGGGCGCTGCGCACCGACCCGGGGACGGCGAGGACCTCCCGCCCCAGGTCGGCGGCGTGGCGGGCGGTGCTCAGCGCCCCGCTGCGCTCGCCCGCCTCGACCACCACCACTCCCAGGGCGAGGGCCGCGATCAGCCGGTTGCGACGCGGGAAGCGCCAGGCGATCGGCTCGGTGCCCGGCGGGTCCTCGGAGACCACGGCACCGGCGCCGCAGACCGCCTCCAGCAGCCGCTCGTGGCCCCGCGGGTAGCACAGGTCGACGCCGCATCCGAGCACGGCG
>JAXDLS010000281.1:0-2878 GCA_034666485.1 Chloroflexota bacterium | reverse complement strand
GAGATCCCGGTGAAGATCCTGCTCACCGACACCCGGGGGCTCCACCTGGTGCCGGGGATGAGCTGCACGGTGAAGATCCACCGGAGCTGACTCCGGCAACAGGCTCGCTGGCTTCCCCTACGCGGCCGGGGCCCTCCGCGGCCTGCCGGTGGGCAGCATCACGGCGAGCAGCACGCCCACCGCGGTGATCCCCGCGGTGAGCAGGAAGAGGTCGTCGACGGCGTTGCCGAAGACCTGCACCTGGGTGCCGCGCATCAGCCCGAGCATCGCACCGGGGCCGCCGCCGGACACCCCCTGCACCGAGGTGGACCCGGGGGAGACGGCGGGGAGCAGCGCCGCTCGCCCGGCCATCTGCTGCGCCTGGTGCGAGGTCAGCACCGAGGTGAGGACGGCCAGGCCGAGGGCGGCGGAGCTGCGCTGGACGATGTTGCTGACCGCGCTGGCCCGGCCCACCTTGGCGGTGGGGATCACGGTCATGGCGCCGGTCATGATCGGCATCATCGCCAGCCCCATCCCCATGCTGCGGATCGACATCCAGGTGACCACCTGCATCCGCGTGGTGTCGGCGCCCAGGTCGTGCATCAGGTAGGTCCCGTAGGCGGTGATCAGCAGCCCGATCGCCGCCGGCCACCGGGCGCCGACGCGGTCGAAGAGCCGCCCGCTGATGGGCATGAGCACGGCCGTCAGCAGCGCCGACGGCAGCAGGATGAGACCCGTGTCGAAGGCACCCAGGCCCTGGCCCTGCTGGATGAAGAGGGGCACGTAGAAGAAGCCGGCCATCAGGCCCGCCATGAGGATGCCGATGAGCAGCGTCGAGTTGGTGAACGCCCAGTAGCGGAAGATCCGCAGGTCGAGCATCGGGTGCTCGACGGAGAGCTCGATGACCACGAAGATCGCCATGGTCAGGCTGCCGAAGGCGAGCAGGCCGAGGACCCGATACGAGCCCCAGCCCCAGTTCGAGCCCTCGGAGAGGGCCAGCAGCAGGGAGAAGAGGCTGCTGGACACGAACGCGAAGCCGGCGGCGTCGAGGCGCTGCGTCGTCCCGGCCGGCCAGCGGGGCAGCACCAGCATGGCGGCCGCCAGCCCCATGATCCCGATGGGCACGTTGATGTAGAAGATCAGCCGCCAGTCGACGTACTCCACCAGGTAGCCGCCCAGGGTGGGACCGAGGGCGGGGGCGAAGACGATGCCGAGCCCGTAGAGGCCCATCGCCATCCCGATCCGCTCGCGCGGGGCGATCCGGTAGACCATCGCCATCGAGATCGCGGGCAGGAGCCCGCCGCCGACGGCCTGGAGGATGCGGAAGCCGACCAGGCTGTTGAGGCCCCAGGCCAGCCCGCAGAGGGCGGACCCGATCACGAAGAGGACCATTGCGAGGTTGTAGATCCGCCGCAGCCCGAAGCGGTCGCCCAGCCACCCGCTCACCGGCACCACGACCCCCATCGAGAGGGTGTAGGCGGTGACGATCCACTGGACGTCGTCGTTCGAGGCCCCGAACTGGGTCTGGATCCTGGGGACGGCGACGTTGACGATGCTGGTGTCGAGCACCGCCATGAACATCCCCACCACCACCACCCCCATCGGCACCAGCCAGCTGCGCGCCGGCAGCGGCGGGGCCTCGGCGGGTGCGGATGCCGGGCCGGGGGCGGGCGCGGGCGCGGGCGGCGGGGGGGTCCGCCGCGTGGGCGAACGGCGGGTGACCACCGATGCGGGCGCCGACACGGTCCCAGTCTAGCGGTGGCTCACCGCGATCTCCCGGATCATCTCGAGCGCGCGGGCCAGGGTGGCCAGGCGCGCGTCCAGGGTCTCGCCCGCGGGGTAGAGCCGCACCGTGGTCACCCCCGCCGCACACCAGCGACGGAGCCGCTCGCGCACCATCGCCTCGGTGCCGATCAGGGTGGTGGCGAGCACCATCTCGTCGGGCACCCGGGCGGCGGCTTGGTCGCGCCGGCCCCCGAGCCAGAGCCGCTGCACCTCCGTCGCCGCCTCCGCCCAGCCCTGCCGGGCGTAGGCGCGGGCGTAGTAGTTGGTGGTGGTGAGCTCGAGCATCCGCGGCGAGAGGGTGGCGAGGTAGATGGGGATGCCCGGATTGGCGGGCTGGCTCAGGCGCAGCGCCCGGCCCTCGCCCCCGGGCAGGGGACGGGGGAAGTGGGTCCCGCGGTGCTCGATGCGCTCGCCGGCTGGTCCCAGGGCGCCTGTTCGGCGGCGAGCTGGATCGCGACCCGCATCAGCGGGAGCTCGTCTCGGCGAGCTCCTTGATGCCCCGCAGCGTGGCCTCCATGTTGCCGCGGTGCTCGGCCAGCCGCCGGTCGATGATCCGCTCCTCCTTCTCGGGCATCCGCTCGATCGCCACGTTGAGGAGCGAGGCTCCGGGGCCGAGCCGCATCCACTGCCGCAGCCGGGTGCCGCCGGCGTCGGGCTCGAGCTCGAAGCGCCACTGCGCCGAGGGATGCTCAGGGTCGCCCACCGCCCAGCCGAAGCGGCGCTCGGGCTCGAAGTCGACCACGGTGCAGCCGGTCTGCCAGTCGCCGATGGCGTCGTGGTGGTTGTGGCCGGTGAAGCGGGCCCCCAGCGCCGGGCCCTCGCCGTCGCGCCACTCGCCGCGGACGAACTCTGCGCTGAAGCGCCCGGGCAGGTCGATGTCGCAGACCAGCGGCCACACGACCGACGGCGGGGCGTCGACGTGGACCTCGGCCTCGGTGGTGGGCCCCTCCTCGTACCTCACGTCGTGCCGCCCTCGCTCTGCGGTGGGTTCACCGCGGAGACCGGTGGGACCGGAGAGCTGGGGGCGACCCACCGCAGCGGCGGCCGGCGGCGCGCCGGCTGCCGCCCCGGGGGCTGGCCGGGCCGCTGCCGCTGCGGTGCATCGGGGATGGGG
>JAXDLS010000280.1:0-2570 GCA_034666485.1 Chloroflexota bacterium | reverse complement strand
GCGCCGCGAGCGGGGCCGGCGTCCCGGTCTCCGGGAGCTGGCCGGCCGGGTGGGTGTGCTCGACTGAGCTGCGACCCCGCAAGGCGGGTCAGGTACGCGCTGTCGCAGTGCCCTCGACCATGCGCGCAGCCAAGGCTGCGGACATGGAGGCCCGTTGTCCGTGGTTCGACAAAGCGGTCGTCTCCGGAAGGGATCAGCAAGGTCCATCTGACCGTCTGGTGTGTCGCTGCGCACTCTGCTTCCTTTCGGTACGCAAAGAATCGCGCAGATGAGCGACACGGCCACCATCCCAGTCCATCCCGCCTCGGCAATCCTAGACTGCGCGGTCATGTGATCCCAGTCTGTGCGAGGTCGTGACTGCAATGAAGACCAAGCTCCTTCGTGCCATCGCCGCCGAGGAACGGCGACAACGCCGCGACGCCAAGCGCGAGCTGAGACGTCGCAGGAAGGAGCTGCAGCGCCGAGCCAACCTGCGCTGATCTGCCGACACCGGCCCGCTCCCGTTCCGCATTCTCGGAGTCGAGTCATCACCACCAGCGTGACGCAGGTGGAGCGAACCACCTCGTTGTCATCGTCATGAACTGCCCACTCTGCGACCACGACATCGCCTGGAGAGCGCCCTGCCGCGTCGAGAGCATCCTGCTTCCCATCCACGAGCGCCCGCGCACCCGGTACTGGCGTCTCACATGGACCGGGCGCCGTCTGTGCCCGGACTGCGGCACCAGTCCCGGTCATGCCCACCACCTCTGCTGCGAGCGCGAGCGATGCCCGGCGTGCGCCGGCGACCAGCCGCTCACCACCTGTCACGAGCACTTCCTCTGGGCCGCCCTCCCGCGGCCGCCGAGGGCACCCGAATCCGCTGACGCCTGGGGGCCATCTCCGGCCGGCTGACTCAGCCGCCGGGCAGGCTCAGGTATCGCTGGAACCACCGCACCGCCAGACCGTCGACCACCGCCGCCTGCGGGCTCTGCGGCGCGGGCTCGAACCCCGGCTCGTCGGTGAGCGGGTGGGCCATGCCCGGGACGGTGACCAGCTCGGCCGGGGACGCGGCATCGCTCTGCCGCAGCGCCGCCACCAGCTCGGCCGCCGGCTCGCGGAAGCACGCGTCATCCTCCTCGCCGACGACGACGAGGACCGCCGTCCGCAGGTAGCCGCCGCTCGTGGGGGCCCGGGCCACGAAGTCGAGCCGGTCCGCGAGGGCGCTCGACTCGTCCGACCACGGGTAGCTGGCGCCGAACCGCCGGGAGATGACGTCGACGACCCGCCGCAGCCGGACCACCGGGTTGATCAGGACCGCGGCGGCGATCTCGAGCCCGGCCTCGGCGAGGACCAGCTGGGCGACGCCCGCGCCGGAGGAGCCGCCCATCACGCCGATCGGTCCCGGATCGATCCCCAGGCGCCGGCGCAGGTCGGCGAGGGCCGGGCCGAGCTCCTCGGTCGCGCCGTCCGCGATCGGCCGGTGCAGGTTGAGCACCGCGTCCTCGTGAGTCCGACGCATCAGCTCGTCCCATCCGCCCGCGGGCAGCCGCGACCCGCTCAGCGGCAGCCCGAGGTAGATCCGCCAGGCGTCGAGCCCGCTCAGCGGGACCTGTGCCGCGAACGCCGCCTCGGTGCGCGGAGGATCGAGGAGGTGCCAGGCCACGACCACGGGCGCGGACGCACGCGGACCCCCGGCCGGCGGGAGGGCGACGAAGGGCACGCCGGCGGCCTGCCCGCTGATCGGCTCGGCGACACCGGTCATCGGCTGGGCGACCCGGACTGACCGTCCTGGCCATGACGCCAGCGATACAGATCACGGAGCAGCGCGATCTCCGCGCCGTGGTGGATCACCTCGCGATTGATGTGCAGCACCAGCGTGGCCATCGGCGCGCCCGCCCAGGGTCCCTCGGCCGGGCCGCAGGCGCGCGCAAGACCCTCGGTGCCGAGCCCCGCCACGCCGGCCGTCCACGCGGCGTAGGCCTGGTCGAGCTGGGCGAGCGCGCCGGCGGCGTCACCCGGGTAGTCGTGGGTCATGTAGTCGCAGGGCGGTCCGCCGAAGTGGCCGGCGACCCGGGCTCCGAACACGCCGACGACGAGGTGGCCGATGCGCCAGGCGATGGTGGTGACCGGCGCAGGGTCGGGCTCGGGCATGGCGAAGTCGATCGTGAAGTCGCCGGAACCGCCGGCGACGGGCGCGGCGCCGGTGCCGCGCGGGCGCACGTTCCAAGCCCCGGGCACCGGCTCCCAGCGGTACTCCTCGTCGGTCAGCCCGTCGAAGCGCGGACGCAGCTGATGGCGCCAGTGGAAGTCGAGCTGATCGCCGAGCTGCGCGTTCCAGTCGATCTGCGACGTGGAGGTCTCCATGCCGACCCATGCTAGACGGGTGGTGTCACCAGCTCCTAGGCCGACCATGCCAGGAGGATGGCGGCACCAGCCGCCGGGCGCTCACGCCGTGCGCAGGCGCGGGTCGGCGGCGGTCTGGGCGAGGTCGACGGCGAGGTTGACGAGCACGTAGACGGTGCCGAGCAGCAGGGTCACCCCGGCGACGCTGGCGAAGTCGGCCGCCTGGATCGACTGCACCGTGTACAGGC
>JAXDLS010000279.1:0-3918 GCA_034666485.1 Chloroflexota bacterium | reverse complement strand
AGGTGGTCGGTGTCCGCGGCGGCTGCCTGGTGCTCTGCCTGCCCGGCAGCCCGAGGGCGGTGGCCGAGTGCCTCGACGCGGTGTGGGAGGCGCTCCCCCATGCCCTACGGCTGCTCGCCGGCGACCGTCCCTGCCATGAGCCTCCGGCCAGGGGCAGGTAGGCGACGCTCGGCCAGCCCCGGCGCGGCTACAGCGCCCGATCCGGCGGTCGCTCCACGCCGCCGCTCCTGCCGCCCTGCTTGGCCACCATCCCCACCCCCTCGAGGGTGGCCCAGCGGTCGGTGCTCTTGATCATGTCGATCACCGTCAGCCCGGCGACGGCGACCGCGGCGAGCGCCTCCATCTCGACCCCGGTGCGTCCCACGGTGCGCGCGGTGGCGCGGATGCGCACCCCGGGGAGGGAGGCGTCGCAGGCGAGGTCGACCTCGACATGGGTCAGCGGCAGCGGGTGGCAGAGGGGGATGAGCTCGGCGGTGCGCTTGGCCGCCAGCACCCCGGCCACCCGGGCCACGCCGAGGACGTCGCCCTTGACCGCCAGCCCGGTCTCGACCAGCCGCAGGGTGGCGGCATCGCAGCGCACCCGTCCCTCGGCGACGGCGACCCGCTCGCTCTCGCCCTTGGCGGAGACGTCGACCATGCGCGCGGTGGCGTGCTCGTCGAGGTGGCTGAGGCGCGGCTCGCTCATGGTGCGGCGGACGCCCCCCGGGTGGCGAGGATGTTGAGCCGGACGTAGTCGACCACCGGGTGGGGGCCGAGGCTGGCGGCGACGGACTCGACGAAGGCGTCGCGCCGCTCCGGCGGCATCCGCTCCAGGTGGGCGCCGAGGATGACGGTGCGCAGGAAGGTGGTGAGCTGCTCGCCGGCCTCGAAGGCGGTGGGCTCCTCGTGGAGCCAGGTCTCGACCTCGACGAAGCCGGCCGCCTCGAGCCGGCGGCGGGTGGCCTCGGCGGTCGCGAAGTGCTGCGTCCCCTCCCATCCGTCTCCGGCCGCCCGCGCCGCCCTCAGCACCGAGGCGACGTTGCCCGCGCCGCCGCACTGCGCCACCAGCCGGCCACCGGGGCGCATCACCGCCGCGAGGTGGCGGAAGAGGGCGTCGTGGTCGGGCACCCAGTGGAAGACGGCGGTGGAGAGGACGGCGTCCACGGGGGTGGCGAGGGGCAGCGGCCGGCCCAGGTCGGCGTGGACCAGCTCGACCCGGGAGAGGTGGGGCGCCAGCCGCCGTCGCGCCTCGGCGAGCATCGCCTCGGAGCCGTCGAGGGCGACGACGGTGCCCCGCGGAAGGCGCACGAGGAGTCGCTCGGTGACCCGCCCGCTGCCGCAGCCGGCATCCAGGACGCGCTCGTCCCCGGCCAGCGCGAGGCGCTCGAGCACGGCCAGCCCCCAGCGCAGCTGGGGGCCGGAGACGCGGTCGTAGGTGGCGGCGTCCCACTCCCGGCGGGTCATGGCGGGATGGTCTCACAGCGCCGTGATCGCGCCGGGCGATGCACGAGCACCGCGGCAGATGGGAACATCCCCGCCGATGCTCCCGACCCCCCGTCCGCGCTCGCACCTCTGGGCGCTCGGCCTCGCCGCCGTGGCGGCGTCGACCTGTCTGAGCGGCTGCGGCGCCTCCGACAGTGACCGGATCAAGGACGCGGTGCGCAACTACATCCAGGCGGTGCTGGACGACAACGGCAGGCTGGCCTGCGACCTGCTCACCCCGGACGCCGCCAGGGCCTTCGTCGAGAAGGTCAGATCCACGACCAAGACCAGCGACTGCGCCACCGCCTTCAAGCAGGAGGCGGCCACCCTCAAGGACGACGACAAGGCGATCTACCGCAGCGCGGTGCTCGCGGGGGTGGACGTCACGGGCGACACCGCCACCGTCACCGTCAGGTTCACCGGGGTCGACAAGAAGATCCAGCTCAAGAAGGTGAAGGGGGACTGGAGGATCGACACCGGCCCCTCGGGCTGACCCGCCCGGGTCAGATCGCCAGGGGCGACCCCTCGGCGAGGTAGGAGCGGATCACCGTGGCCAGCCCGACCAGGCTGAAGGGCTTGTTGATGAACCGGTCTGCCCCCGCCGCGCGGCCGCTCTCGACGTCGTCGTCACCGCTCAGCGCGGTGAACATGAGCACCGGGATGGAGCGCGTCCGCGCGTCGCTCTTGATCCGCCGGCAGACCTCCAGGCCGTCGATGCCGGGCATCATGATGTCGAGGATCACCAGGTCGGGTCGGGCGCGTTCCAGGCTGAGCAGACCCTCGGCCCCGTCGAGCTCGGCGTCCACGTCGTAGCCCTCGATGGTCAGGTACATCGAGACGACGTGCAGGAGTCGGGGGTCGTCGTCCACGACGAGGATGCGGCGACGGAGCACGAGGGGCCTCCCAATAGCGGTGTCGGTGCCAGTCGTACCACGGCCCCCGAGCCGCCGGACGGCCTGCCTGAACCCCGTGACCCGTCCGTTGCCGGCTACGAGCAGGCGTTGGAGGTCTGGAGCAGCCCGGGACGGTGGAAGCCGAGGGCCACGCCGGTGCCGGTGACCCTGACCGAGTCGAGGTAGGGGCGGATGGGGTCGAGCTGGGCGTCGGCGAGCAGGGCGTGGAGGTCGATGTCGCGGCTGATGCGGTCGCGGATCTGGGTCACCGCCCAGCCGGGCAGCGGCATCCGCCCGGCGGACATGTCGTGCACGTCGGCGGCGACGTCGGGGACGCCGTCGGCGGGGCACACCAGGCTCAGCGCCACCCGGCCCACCGCGGTGATGCCGACCGGCCCGAGGGTGGTGCGCACGTCGATCACCACCAGCCCGTCGCGCACCCGCGCCTCCGGGCTCTGGAACTGCTGGGGGGAGGGATTGCTCGACCGGAGCACGGTGGTGAGGTCCTGCTCGCTCAGCGTCACCTCGGTGTGCGGGCTGAGGATCAGCCCCTGCGCCGCCCTGCGTCCCATCGTGGTGGCGATCTGCAGGCGGGTGTGGCCGTCGTCGGGGCCGCGCGGCGCCGCGCCGAGCTCCGGGTCGGCGGTCGCCTGCCAGGTCACCGCCCCGGCGGCGGCGACCAGCGCCAGCAGCACCAGCACGATCACCGCACAGGCGGGGCGGATCCCACCCCCACGCCGCCTGCTCGCCCGCCGGCGGCCTCTCCGGCTGCTCACGGCGGGCCAGGGTAGCGGAGCGCCGGATCAGCCGGCCAGCGGCAGGGTCACGGCGTGCGGTCGCGAGGCGATCACGGCCACCGCCATCGCCGGGCGCCTCAGCGCAGCCGCAGCACCGCCATCCCGGCGCTGCCGCCGAGCAGCAGGAGGATCATCAGCCCGGCCACCAGTGGCACCCCCATCCCCCGGTCCGAGCCGCCACCGCCGCTGGCCGGGAGCACCGCCGAGCCGCTGGTCGAGGTGACCGCCGAGGTCCCCGAGTCCCCGGCGGGGAGGTCGGAGGGAAAGGGGGTGTCGAGCGGGGTGGGGGTGGCGGTGGGCGCCGGCCGCGGGGTCGCGGTCGGGGGGATGCTCACCTGTCCGCCCGAGTTGGTGAAGCTGAAGGTGGGTCCCGCCCGAGGGGTGTCGGTGGTCTGTCCGCAGGCCGCGGGGAGGATCTCGATCAGGCGGGTGGGACAGGTGAACCGGTCGGTGCTCGTCGAGTGGCTGTGGGTGTGGGTGTGGGTCCTCGTGGTCTTCTCGGCGACCACCTCGGTGCGTGCCAC
The DNA here is from genome assembly GCA_034666485.1 of Chloroflexota bacterium. GTDB lineage: Bacteria > Chloroflexota > Dormibacteria > Aeolococcales > Aeolococcaceae > CF-96. Next base: position 243 of record JAXDLS010000279.1, on the reverse strand, counting down.
CGCCGCCCGGGCCACCGCCGCGGGGCCGGACGAGGGCCGCCCCGCGGGGCTGAGCACCAGCGCCAGCAGGCCGGCCCCGAGCAGGGCGACAGCGAGCGCGCAGCGCCGTGCCGGGGTCACGGGGCCGGGGCGGCCCCGACGCCGCGCCGCCACTCGCCCACGATCGCGCTGTGGGTTGCGAAGGCGAGCGGGGGAAGAGCGTCGATGGCGAACGGTCGCGCCTCGAGCACCTCGGGGCAGGCG
>JAXDLS010000278.1:0-2726 GCA_034666485.1 Chloroflexota bacterium | reverse complement strand
GTGGTGCTCATCGTCGTGCTGGTGGTCGCCTTCTCACTGGTCGACCTGCGCGTCCAGTACCTCTTCCTCGGCAACCTCGATCACACCAACGTCTTCTGGACGCCGCTGCTCGCCAAGGTCGTTCTCTTCATCATCGGCTTCCTCCTCTGCGGCGCACTGGTGGCGCTGAACATCCCCGGCTTCGCCGCCGCCGCGGGCTCGCTCGACCGCTCCGGCGGCAGGGTTGCCGTGTTCGCGGGGATCGCCCTCGCGGTGGTGGCGGGGATCGTCGCCGGAGGGTGGCTCGCCGGCCAGTGGCAGGACGTCCTCCTCTGGCAGCACCACCACGACTTCGGCGCCACCGAGCCGGTCTTCCACCGCGACTACTCGTTCTTCCTCTTCACCCTGCCGGTGCTCGACGACCTGCAGGGGATCGCCTGGGGCGCCGCCGTGCTCGGGCTGCTGGGGGCGATCGGTCTCGCCGCCCTCTGCGTCGCCGTCGAGACCGCCCCGGAGGAGGTGCCGATGCCGCTGCGGCCGCCGGTGGGACGCACCCCGCAGGACGGCCTGGAGGCGGCCGTCCGCCACGCCGGCATGGTGCTGGTGGCGATCTTCCTGCTCGCCGCGCTCGGCGCCCACTACGGCGTCTTCCACCTCGCCACCAGCGATCACGGCAACTTCATCGGCCTCGACGCCGTCGAGCGGAACGTGCTCCGCCCGGTGCTGGGCGCGCTGCAGTGGATCGCCGTGGTCTTCGCCCTCGTCACGGTCGTGGTGCTGGTGACGCTGCGCCGCTCCTCCGGCTACCGGGCGGCGGCCGTGCTCGGCAGCCTGCTGGCCGGCTGGCTGCTGCTCGCCGGGGTGGCCCAGGGAGTGCCCACCGCGATCTACCGTGCCACCTCGGTGAACCCCAACGCGCTCACTGCGCAGCGTCCCTCGATCGCCGACTTCCTCAGCACCAGCCGCACCGCCTGGGCCCTGGACCCCGATCGCAACGTCACCACCACCCTCTTCGGCACTCCCTCCGGGAGCCCGCCCCAGGCTCCCGCGGTCGCCGACCTGGTCGCCGATGGGGGCACCACCAAGAACATCCGCATCTGGGACTACCGGGTGCTGCAGGAGGTCTTCAACCAGATCGACCGCAGCCGCAGCTACCAGACCTTCCCCTCGGTCACCGTCGACCGCTACCCGGCGCAGGGCGGCGAGACCGAGGTGATGCTGTCCTCCCGCGAGGTCGCCGAGGCGGACATCCCCGCAGGCTCCTTCGTCAACCGCAGCTTCATCTACACCCACGGCTACGGCATCACCGCGGTGTCGGTGAACCGGGTGGGCGCCGAGGGGAAGCCCGACATCCTCGCCGGCCACCAGCCCCTGGAGCTGGTGGCGCCGGACGCCCCGCCCGACCTCGCGGTGAAGGACCCGCGGCTCTACTGCGGCCTGGCCACCACCCAGCCGGTGGTGGTGAACACCACTCAGAAGGAGTTCGACTACCCCTCGCAGAGCGGCGACCAGGCCAGCCGGTACGGCGAGCTCCCGGGCGGCATCCGGAACCCCGGCGCCCTCGACCGCCTCGCCATCTCGCTGAGCGCGTTCAAGGGCTTCGACCTCTTCCTCACCTCGGCGCTCACCTCCGACAGCCGCGTCCTCCTCCACCGCGAGGTGCGCGACCGCGTCAGCCAGCTCGCCCCCTTCCTGCGCCTCGACGGCGACCCGTACGTCGTCGCCGACCCCACCAGCGGGCACCTCCAGCTGGTCGCCGACGCCTACGTCGCCAGCGACCGCTTCCCCGAGGCCTTCCGGCAGGCCGACGGGACCTCCTACATGCGCAACGCGGTCAAGGCGGTGGTCGACGCCCGCACCTGCCAGACCACCCTCTACGCGGTCGACCCCAGCGAGCCGCTCACCGCCACCTACAGCGACATCTACCCCGGCCTGTTCAAGCCGCTCGGCCAGATGCCCGAGACCCTGCGCAGCCACCTGCGCTACCCCGAGGACCTCTTCAAGGCGCAGGGGCAGGCCTACGGATCGGTGCACATCACCGACCCCGACGTGCTCTTCAACCGCAGCGACCTCTTCCGGGTCGCCCAGGAGATCATCGGGGGCAACACCCAGGACACCCAGCCCTACTACGTGGAGCTCACCCTCCCCGGCGACAAGGGCGCCTCCTTCGTGCTCCTCCAGGCCTTCTCGCCGGCGCAGAGCAGCGGCGGCGGCGCCGGCAGCAACGTGATGACCGCGCTGATGGCGGCGCGCTGCGACTACAGCAGCGGCACGCCGAGGCTGGTCGCCATCCGGCTCAACAACGCCGACAACGTGCTCGGGCCGCTGCAGTTCGACAACAACATCAACACCGACCCGGTGATCAGCCCGGAGATCAGCCTGCTGAGCCAGGGAGGCTCGTCGGTCTTCCTCGGCAACGTGATCGTGCTGCCCTTCAACAACCACTCCTTTCTCTACGTCCGGCCCCTCTACGTGCAGGCGGCAGGTGGCAGCTTCCCCCAGCTCCGCTACGTCATCGTCGGCACCCAGTCGCGCATCGCCCAGGGCACCAATCTCCCCGACGCGCTGCAGAACCTCTTCGGCCAGCCCATCCCCATCCCCGGCCTGGGCGCGCCGTCGAGCGCCAGCCCCTCGCCCGGCGCCTCGGCGCCGCCGGCGCCGGCCGGCGGCACCGGCGTGACCCTGCCGCCGCAGGTGCTGGCCATCGTCAACGACCTGATCCAGCACAACACCAACGCCCAGCAGGC
>JAXDLS010000277.1:0-2585 GCA_034666485.1 Chloroflexota bacterium | reverse complement strand
GTCGCGGGTGGCGGCGATCAGGCCGTGCACCGGCCGGTTGCGGGTCACCTGCTCGACCTGGCGGAGCATCGAGTAGAGGTTCTTCACCGCCTTGATGACGTCGCCGACGTCGGCGCCCGCGGGCGGCTCGATCTCGGAGAGGGGGACGCCCTCGGTCCACCGGTAGGCGGCGGTGACGTAGTCGAGGGAGAGCGGTCGCAGCGTCTCCATGTGGTGCTTCTGCTCGAGCACGGCGAGGTGGTGGAGGGCGCTCCGCAGGGTGCGCCACCCCTGCTCGACCCGCGGGGTCGGGAAGTGGCGGCGCACCGGCCCGTGGTCGCGGCCGCGGTCCTCGGCGACGAGCATCACCAGGGTGGCGGCGAGCTCGGCGGGCTCGAGGTCGTCGAACCACGAGCCCGCGATCGCCTGGGCGACGACCAGCGCGCTCTCGCCGTAGAGCGAGGCCGCCAGCGATCCCAGCGCGGTGGGCCGGTCGTTCTCGAGGAAGCCGGCCTCGTGGAGCACTCCGCGAAAGGCGTGGAACTCGATGCGATAGCGCTCGCGGGCCTCGCGCAGCTCCTCCTCGCCGCCCTCGAGGGTCTCCCGCACCGAGCGGATCTCGAAGTGGTTGGCGCGGTGGTCGGCGAGGTACGGGCAGTTGACGCAGGGGCTGTTCCGGTGTCGCGAGTGCAGCTCCCTGAGCTGCCGGCGCATCTGCTCGGTGCGCTGTCCCGGGTCGGCGGTGCGGGTGCCGTAGCGGCCGCGGCGGCTGTCGCGCCAGCCCTCGCGCTTGGCCCGGCGGAGCTTCGCCTGCAGCTCGTCCAGGTCCTTCTCCTCGCGGAGGAACTGCACCAGGGTGCGCTCGGTGCAGCGCACTCGCGGGTGCCGGTAGACGCGGGCGCTGAGGTCGGCGAGGCGCTCCTTGAGGTTGTGCTCGCGGTGCACCCAGTGCTCGGTGCGCTGCAGGTTCTGGAACTGCCCGAAGGACCGCTCCAGCAGCGACTCCGCCTCCTCCACGGTGCGGGTGCGCAGCAGGTTGAGGGTCATCGTGTAGGTGGGCGCGAACTTGGAGACCACCGACATCTCCTCGCCCATGGCGGCGTCGTAGATGTCGTGGACGTCGACGTCGCTCTCCTTGAGGATGACGCCGTGCCCCATGGTGTCGATGCCGCGCCGCCCCGCGCGGCCCATCAGCTGGGTGAGCTCGGAGCTGCGCAGCGCGTGGAAGCCGGTGCCGTCGAACTTGGTGAAGGACGACAGCACGCAGGCGCGGGCCGGCATGTTCAGGCCCAGGGAGAGCGTCTCGGTGGCGAAGACCACCTTCACGAGCCCGGTGAGGAAGAGCTGCTCGACCGTCTCCTTCGCGTAGGGGAGCATGCCCGCGTGGTGCATGGCCACGCCCCGCGTGAGCAGCGGCTCGGACGCGGCGTCGCGGAAGACGCGGCGCTCGTCGTCGTCGTCGATCGCGGTCAGGCGCTCCTCGTAGAGGGCGGCGATGCGCCGCTTCTCCTCCGCGGTGGTGAGGTCCACCCCGTGGATCTCGCAGCGTGCCAGCGCCTCGCGGCAGCCGCGTCGGGAGAAGATGAAGTAGATGGCAGGAAGCATCCCCGCCACCCGCAGCGCCTCGACGATGTGGAGCAGGTCGTTGTCGGGCGCCCGCCGCACGTAGCGCATCCGCTCGGTGTGGATGGTCTCGTTCTGGGCGAGGTCGATGGTGCGGCGGTGGGCGTGGCCGCGCTCGTCGAAGAGCGTGTGGAGCTCGTTGTGGATCGCCAGCCACAGCTTCAGCTCGACGGGGCGCTCGGTGCGCACCACCGTGGCCACGGGTCCGCGCAGCCCGGTCATCCACGCCGCCACCTCGTCGACGTTGCTGATCGTCGCCGAGAGCCCGATGAAGCGGATGTGGCGGGGCGCCTGGACGATCACCTCCTCCCACACCGTGCCGCGCGGATAGTCGTCGATGTAGTGGACCTCGTCGAGCACCACGTCGCCGACCAGGTCGAGCCGGTGGGGCTCGTCGTAGATCACGTTGCGCAGGATCTCGGTGGTCATGACCACCACCGGCGCGCCGTCGTTGACGGTGTGCTCCCCGGTCACCAGCCCCACGTTGGCCTCGCCGTAGCGGCGGCGCAGGTCGTGGAACTTCTGGTTGGACAGCGCCTTCAGCGGGGTGGTGTAGATGACGTGCGAGGGCACCGCGGGGGGGTGGCGCAGCGGCTCCGGAGCGGCCAGCGAGCGCCAGACCGCGTACTCCGCGACCACCGTCTTGCCGCTGCTGGTGGGGGCGCTGACCAGCACTCCGCGGTGCGTCTCCAGCTTGTGGAGCGCCTCGACCTGGAACTCGTCGAGGGTGAAGGGCAGGGTGGCGGCGAAGGCCTCGACCAGCCGGTTGTTGGCGGCCGTCTCGGCCGGGACGGTCATGCGTGGATGAGCTCGAACCGTGACCGGGTGACCTGCGCCTCGCCCTCGTTCTCGAGGTGGCGGAGCACCTTCTGACACATCTCGTCGGCGTGCCGCGCCTCACCGCTGACACAGGCGATGCCGATGGTGGCGAGCTGCCAGGTGTCCTGGTCACCCACCTCGGCGACGGCGATGTTGAAGGTCCG
>JAXDLS010000276.1:0-5447 GCA_034666485.1 Chloroflexota bacterium | reverse complement strand
CCGCTGATCATCACCGCCGAGGAGGTGCACGAGGTGGTCGAGCGCCTCGCCGCCGCGGTCCGCGCCGCCGAGCGCTCCCGCACCGGGAGGGGCGCGGCATGACCGGGCTCGCGGCCGCGGTCCAGCCCGCGCACCCCGCCGCCGCCGAGCGGCCGGGGGCGCTGTGGGCGGCCGGCTCGGAGGCGGGGCTGGCGGCGCTGGAACAGGCGCTCGAGGCCGTCGCCGGGTGCTGGCGGGCGGCGGCGGCGGCCCGCCAGGGGCCCTACAGCGGCGCCTCCCCCGACCGGCTCGAGCGTCTGGCGGCGGCGGTCGAGGTTCTCCCCGAGGAGGGACGCGAGCTCTCCACGGTGCTCGCGGAGCTGGGTGGCCTGGCGATCGCGCACGCCGTCGACCCCGCCCATCCCCACTGCGCCGCCCACCTCCACTGCGCCCCCCTGGTCGCCGCCGTGGCCGCCGACGCCCTGGTGAGCGCCCTCAACCCCTCGCTCGACTCCTGGGACCAGGCCCCGATCGCCGGTCACCTGGAGCAGCGGGTGGTGGGCGAGCTCGCCCGCCTCGCCGGGCTGCCGGGCGGGGCCGACGGCGTCTTCACCTCCGGCGGCACCCAGTCGAACCTGATGGCGCTGCTGCTCGCCCGCGACGCCGCCGCCGGCGCGGGCCGGGTGGTCGCGGTCGACGGGCTGGGGCCGGAGGCCGCCGGCCACCGCATCCTCTGCTCCGAGGCGGCGCACTTCACCGTGCAGCGCTCGGCCTCGCTGCTCGGACTGGGCAGCGCCGCGGTGGAGACGGTCGCGGTCGACGGCGACATGCGGATGCGCTGCGACGACCTCGACGAGCGGCTGGCGCGCCTCGCCGCCGAGGGCCTGCGGCCGATCGCCCTGGTGGCCACCGCCGGCACCACCGACTTCGGCAGCATCGACCCCCTCGCCGAGCTCGCCGTCCGGGCCCGCCGCCACCGGATGTGGCTCCACGTCGACGCCTCCTACGGCGGCGGGGTGCTGGTCAGCGACCGCCACCGCGGGCTGCTGGACGGGCTCGAGCTCGCCGACTCCGTCGCCGTCGACTTCCACAAGCTGCTCTGGCAGCCGATCGCCTGCGGCGCGTTCCTGGTCCGCGACCGCGCCACCCTGGGGCCGCTGGCGGTGGAGGTGCCCTACCTCAACGCCGCTTCCGAGGAGCCCGAGGGTGGGGGGTGGCGGATGCCCCACCTGCTCGGCCGCTCGCTCTCCACCAGCCGGCGCTTCGACGCCCTGAAGCTGCTGGTCAGCCTCCAGACCCTCGGCCGGCGGCGGCTCGGAGAGCTGGTCGACCGCACCCTGGCGCTCACCGCCCTGGCCGCCGAGCGGGTCGAGGCCGACCCCCGCCTCGAGCCGGCGCACCGTCCGGTGCTGGCCTCGCTGGTCTTCCGCTACGTCCCCCGGACCGGCGGCCCGCAGCGCTCCGACCGGCTCAACGCCGCCATCCGCGACCGGCTTCTCGCCGAGGGCCGGGCGGTGCTGGGCCGCACCACCGTCGCCGGCCGCACCCATCTCAAGCTCACCCTGCTCAACCCCGCGGCCGGCGACGCGGAGATCGCCGCGCTGGTCGACCTGGTGGCCCGCACCGGCGCCGAGCTGGAGGCGGCACCGTGAGCGCCGGCCTCGCGGCGGAGGCCGCCGAGCTGCGCGCCGCCGAGCTGGCCGTGGCCTGCCTGGTCAACTGCTTCCTGCGCGAGGCCGGCCCCGCCACCGAGCTCGCCGGCGGCCGGCTGCGGGTCCGCCTCGCCCACCTCGGCGTCGACCTCGAGATCGGGGTGCGTCACCACTCCGCCACCGGCCATCACCTCTTCGACCCGCCGGTGCGGGTGCTGGCGACGCCGGCCGCGCCCGCGGTGGCCCTCGATCCCGCCGCGCTGGCGGCGCTGCTCGGTCGCGAGCTCGCCGCCGGCGACCCCCGCGCCGACGCCGAGGGGCTGGTCGCGGCGGTGGCCGGCAGCCAGCGCGCCGTCGCCCGCTTCCTCGGCGCCGCCGCCGGCGGTGGTGGCGCCGCCGCACCGCGCCCGCTCACCCCGTTCCTGCGCGCCGAGCAGTCGCTGCTCAGCGGTCACCCGCTGCACCCGACCCCCAAGAGCCGCACCCCGATGACCGCCGCCGAGATCGACGCGTTCTCGCCGGAGCTGGGCGCCGCCTTCCCGCTCCACTGGTTCGCCGCCGACCGCGCGCTGGTGCTCGAGGACTCGGCGCTGCCCCAACCGGCGACGGCGGTGCTCGCCGGCCTTCTCGTGGAGGACGAGCGCGCCGCCCCCGAGCTCCGCCGGCTGGCGGCGCGGCCCGACCGGGCCCTGCTCCCCGTCCACCCCTGGCAGGCGGGACGGCTGCGGGAGCGGCCCGAGGTGCGCGCCCTGATCGACGCCGGACGGCTGGTCGACCACGGACCCCAGGGGGCGCCCTGGTCGCCCACCTCCTCGGTGCGCACCGCGGGCCGCCCCGGCACCGCGGTGATGCTCAAGCTCTCGCTCGGCGTGCGCATCACCAACTCGGTGCGCCTCAACCTGCGCAAGGAGCTGGCCCGCGGGGTCGAGGTCCACCGCCTCCTCGAGGCCGGGCTGGGGGCGGCGCTGGCCGAGCGGTTCCCCGGCTTCGGCATCCTCCGCGACCCCGCCTGGGCCACCCTCGCCGGCCCCGCGCCCGGGGCCGAGTCGGGCTTCGAGGTGGTGATCCGCGAGAACCCCTTCGGCGAGGAGGACGAGGCCACCGTGGTCGCCGCCCTCTGCGAGCCCGCGCCGGACGGTGGGCCGCCGCCGCTGGCGGTCCATGTCCGCGGCCTCGCGGGGTCGCGGGGCAGCTCGGTGGCCGCCGCCGCGCGCGCCTGGTTCGCCCGCTACCTCGAGGTGGCGGTCGACCCCATCCTCTGGCTGTACGGCGCCGAGGGCATCGCCCTCGAGGCCCACCAGCAGAACGGCGTGGTGGTGCTTCGCGACCACCTTCCCGCCGGCTTCCGCTACCGCGACAACCAGGGCTACTACTTCAAGCGCTCCCACGAGGCCCGGCTGCGGCGGCTGCTCCCCGGTCTCAACACCGAGAGCGACACCGTCTGCGACGACGCCGTCGCCGACGAGCGCCTCGGCTACTACCTGGGTGTCAACCACCTGCTCGGGCTGATCGGCGCCTTCGGGCGCGCCGGCCTCGTCTCCGAGACCGACCTGCTCGGCGACCTCGCCCGCCACCTCGCCAGCCCCGGGCGCGCCTTCCCGGGCTCGCCGATGGTCGACACCCTGCTGGGCAGCCCGCGGCTGCGGTGCAAGGCCAACCTGCGCACCCGCCTCGACGACATGGACGAGCTGGTCGGCCCGATGGAGAGCCAGTCGGTCTACGTCGAGATCCCCAACCCGGTGCGGCAGGCGGTGGCGGCGGGGACGGGGAGGTGACCGCCACCGCCTTCGAGGCGCCCCTCGCCGGGGGCGCGACCGCCCGCTTCCGCCGCCTCGACCCGCGGGACGACCTCGACCTCGTCCACGGCTGGATGCACCAGCCCCACGTGGTGCCCTTCTGGCACCTCGACGTGCCCCGGGCCCGGCTGCGTGCGTACCTGGAGGGGCTGGCGGGCGACTCCCACGTCGAGCCGCTGATCGGCTGCGTCGACGGCGTGCCGGCGTCGTACTGGGAGCTCTACTGGGCGGCCCGGGACCCGCTCGCCCGGCACTACCCCGCCGGCGATCACGATCAGGGCGTGCACCTGCTGGTGGGGCCTCCCGAGCTCACCGGCCAGGGCCTGGGCCGCCGCCTGCTGGAGGCCGTGGTCGGCTGGCAGCTCGACCGCGAGCCCCGCACCCGCCGCATCGTGGCCGAGCCCGACGTCCGCAACGCGCGGATGATCCACGTCTTCGAGCGCTGCGGCTTCCTCCGCGAGGGCGACCTCGAGCTCCCCGAGAAGCGCGCCGCGCTGATGGTCCGTCACCGGTGAGCGCGGCCGTCCGCGACCTGCTCGGGGTGGGCATCGGCCCCTTCAACCTCGGGCTGGCCGCGCTCCTCGACCAGGCGGTGGAGGTCGACGCCCTCTTCCTCGACGACCACCCGTGCTTCTCCTGGCACCCCGGTCTGCTGCTCGAGGGCGCCACCACCCAGGTTCCCTTCCTCGCCGACCTGGTCAGCCTGGTCGACCCCACCAGCCCGCACAGCTTCCTCAACTACCTCCGCACCCATGACCGGCTGCTCCGCTTCTACCTGCGCGAGCGCTTCCACCTACCCCGCAGCGAGTACGACCACTACTGCCGCTGGGTGGCCGAGCGGCTGCCCTCCTGCCGCTTCGGGGCCCGGGTGGAGGCGGTGCGCTGGCTGGGGGAGGAGGGGGTCTTCGAGGCCGACGTCCGTTGCATCGGCGCCACCCGCCTGGAGCGGGTGCGGGCCCGCAACGCGGTGCTCGGGGTGGGTGCCGCGCCCCACGTCCCCGAGGCGCTGGTGGCCGCCCTGGGACCCGACGTGATCCACGCCGCCGGCTTCCTCCACCACCGCGAGCGGCTGCACCGGGCGGGCGCGGTGGCGGTGGTGGGCTCCGGGCAGAGCGGCGCCGAGGTCTTCCTCGACCTGCTCCGCGCCCAGCCCGCCCACGGCTACCGGCTGACCTGGCTGACCCGCTCCGCCGGCTTCTTCCCCATGGAGTACACGCGTCTCGCCCTCGAGCACTTCTCACCCGAGTACACCCGCTACTTCCACGGCCTCGGCGAGGAGGTGCGCGACCGCCTGCTGCCCACCCAGGACCTCCTCTACAAGGGCATCGACGCCGGCACCCTCGAGGAGATCTACGCCCTCCTCTACGAGCGCAGCGCCGGCGGTGCCGCGCCTCCGGTGGAGCTCCGCCCGCACCTGGCGGTGGAGGCGGTCGAGCGCAACGGCCAGGGGCTGCGGCTGCGCTGCCGGCAGTGGGAGCAGGAGCGCGACCTCGTGGTCGACACCGAGTGCGCGGTGCTCGCGACCGGCTTCGTCGCCCGGCCGCCGGCGTGCATCGAGGAGCTGACCCCGCTGGTCCGCTGGGACGCCCGGGGCCGCTACCGCGTCGACCTCGACTACCGGGTGGCGATGGACCCGGCGGTCACCGGCTGCCTCTTCGTGCAGAACGCCGAGGTCCACAGCCACGGGGTGGGCGCGCCCGACCTGGGCATGGGAGCCCATCGCAGCGCCTGCATCGTCAACGCGCTCACCGGCCGCGAGGTCTTCCGGCTGCCGCGGCGCACCGTCGTCACCGAGTTCGGAGTCGCCTGATGGACAGTGTCAGCACCGCGCTGGAGGCGCTCGGCGAGGGGCGCTGGGGGGCCGCCGGCGAGCGCCTGGTCGCCAAGATGCTCTCCGAGTTCCTCTACGAGCAGCTGCTGGCGGCCGAGCCCGCGGGCACCGGCTGGCGCGCCGCCGCGGGCGACGCCGTCTACGAGTTCGCGGCCCGGCCGCGCCTCTACGAGCGGCTGCGGGTCGAGC
>JAXDLS010000275.1:0-5644 GCA_034666485.1 Chloroflexota bacterium | reverse complement strand
CTGCAGCCGCAGCAGGTCGTCGATGAGCAGGTAGGAGTGGTACTCGGCGTCAGTCATCGGTCCGGACGCGGACTCGCCGTCCCCCGACCAGCACCGCGGAGGGCGAGCCGAGCACCTCGGGATCGTTGCGCGGATCGGCGGCGTAGCAGACCAGGTCGGCCGGGGCGCCGTCCTCGAGGCCGGGAAGGCCGAGATAGCGGCGGGCGGAGGTGGAGGCGGCGGCCATGGCGTCGATCGGCGAGAGCCCGCAGCGCTGCAGCAGCGCCACCTCGGCGGCGAGCGAGCCCGCCGGGCGGGCGTCGGTGCCGGCGAGCACGGTGACCCCGGCCGCGGCGGCACCCGCCAGCAGCGGGGTGAAGCGCTCCACCAGGCGCGCGAAGCGCTCCTCGCCGAGCATCTCGGTGGTGATGGCCAGGGTCGGCGTCCACGCCCCGCCCCTGCGGCCGAGGGTGCCCAGCGCCTCCCCGTCCATGCGCACCCCGTGCTCGACGGAGTCGACGCCGGCGGCGACCACGTCGGCGAGCGCCCTCCCGGTGACGTGCGCGGCGACCCGCGCTCCGGCGGCGTGGACGGCGTCGACCAGCCGGGTGAGCGTCTCCAGGTCGTAGTTCGGCTCGGCGGGGCCGCCGTCGGGGAAGCGCTCGGGGAAGTCGGCGACCACCTTCACCCAGGTGGCGCCGGCGGCCACCTCGGCGAGCGCCGCGTCGACCACCCCGGCGGGCTCGACGCCCTCGTACAGGCCGGGGATGTACCGGCCGGGAGGGGCCAGGAAGCGACCCGCCCGGAGCAGACGCGGGCCGGCGCCGCCGCCCCCGGGGAGGGTGGCCCCGGGCACGGCGCCGACGTCGCGCACCAGCAGCACGCCGGCCTCCAGGTGGGCGCGGAGGTTGGCGTCGACCAGCCCGGGCGAGCCGCGCTCCAGCCCGGTGCCGGCGACGTCGATGCTGAGGTGGGCGTGGGCGTCGACCAGGCCGGGCAGCACCCAGCCGCCGGGCAACGTCTCGGCCCCCTCCTGGGGCTCGGGGGTCAGCCGCCCGCCGGCGACCCAGAGGTCGACCGGGTCCACGCCACAGGGGAGGACGACGGCGCGGAGGTGCCAGCGGTCGGGGCTCATCGCGGCCGAGGGTAGCGCGTGATCGCGCAATGGCGCCGGTGGGTGCCACTGCCTACCATCGCTCCCCATGCATCCCGATGTGATCGCCCGGCTCCGGGCCGCGGTGGGCCCCGGCGCGGTGCTCACCGAGCCGGGGGCGCTGCGCGCCTACGAGTGCGACGGCCTCACCGGTCACCGGGCGGTCCCGGCGGCGGTGGTGCTCCCCCTGACCACCGCGGAGACGGCGGCGGCGGTGCGCATCCTCCACGGGGAGGGCATCCCCTACGTCGCCCGGGGCAGCGGCACCGGGCTGAGCGGCGGCGCGGTCGCGATCAGCGACGGCGTGGTGATCTGCCTGGCGCGGATGCGCTCGGTGCTCGCCGTCGACATCGCCAACGAGCGGGCGGTGGTGCAGCCGGGGGTGACCAACCTCGCGGTGAGCGAGGCGGTGGCCCGGCACGGCTACTTCTACGCGCCCGACCCCTCCAGCGGCGCGGTCTGCAGCATCGGCGGAAACGTGGCCGAGAACAGCGGCGGCGCCCACTGCCTCAAGTACGGCTTCACCCTCCACCACGTGTGCGGGGTGACCATGGTCTGCCCCGGCGGCGAGGTGGTCCGGCTCGGCGGCGCCGTGCCCGACGCGCCCGGGTACGACCTGCTCGGGGTGGTGGTGGGCAGCGAGGGAACGCTGGGCATCGTCACCGAGGTGATCCTCCGGCTGGTGCCCCGCCCGCCCACCTGCATCACCACCCTCGCCGCCTTCGACTCCATGGAGGCGGCGGGCGCGGCGGTGTCGGCGATCGTCGCCGAGGGCATCCTCCCCGCCGCCGTCGAGATGATGGACCGGCTCACCATCGAGGCCGCCGAGGCGGCGGTCAACGCCGGGTATCCCGACTGCGAGGCGCTGCTGCTGGTCGAGATCGACGGTCCCGACGCCGAGTGCCGGACGGTTCTGACCGCGGTCGACCGGATCTGTCGGGAGGCGGGAGGCTCCGGGGCGCGGGTGGCGACCACCGCCGCCGAGCGCGCCCTGCTCTGGAAGGGACGGCGCGCCGCCTTCGCGGCCATGGGCAGGGTGAGCCCGGACTACTACGTGCAGGACGGGGTGATCCCCCGCACCCGGCTGGGACCGGTGCTCCGCGGCATCCGCGAGCTCGAGCTCGAGTTCGGGCTCCGGGTCGGCAACGTCTTCCACGCCGGCGACGGCAACCTCCACCCCCTGGTCTGCTACGACGGCCAGGTCGCCGGCCAGTCCGAGCGGGCGCTGGAGCTGGCCGGCCGCATCCTCGACCTCTGCCTCGCCGAGGGCGGCTCGATCACCGGCGAGCACGGCGTCGGCCTGGACAAGGCCTGTCACATGCCCCGCATGTTCAGCGCGGATGCGCTCGCCGTGATGGCGCGGGTGCGCGACGCCTTCGACCCGCAGGGGCTCTGCAACCCCGGCAAGCTGCTGCCGACGCCGCGGCTCTGCGGCGAGGTGCCCGGACCCTACCGCGCCCATCCGATCGAGACCGCCGGCCTGGCGGAGCGGATGTGAGCACCGCCGCGGCCCCGGCGCGGACGCTGCTGGAGCGGGCCGCCGGCGAGGAGGCGGTGCGCCCGGGGACGGCCGCGGACGCCGTGGGCGGCATCGTCCCCGCCGCGGTGGTGAGCCCCGCCGACGAGGCCGCCGTGGCCGCGGTCTGCTCCACCGCCCAGGGAGCGGGCCTCGCCCTGGTGGTGCGCGGCGCCGGCACCCGGCAGGGGTGGGGACGGCCGCCGCGGCGCTGCGACGCCGTCCTCGACACCTCCCGGCTGCGCGGCGTGGTCGAGCACGCCCCCGGCGACCTGGTCTGCACGGTGCGCGCCGGGACGCCGCTGGACGAGCTGCGCGCCGCCCTCGCCGCCGCGCCCGGGCACCGGCAGTGGCTGCCGCTCGACCCGCCCCAGCCCGGCGTCCACACCGTCGGCGGCCTCGTCGCCACCGGAGCCGCCGGGGCGCTGCGGGTGCGCTACGGCACCGCCCGCGACCTGGTCATCGGCGCCCGCTTCGTGCTCGGCGACGGCACCGTCGGGCACAGCGGCGGACGGGTGGTGAAGAACGTCGCCGGCTACGACGTCACCCGCCTGCTGGTGGGGTCCCTGGGGACGCTGGCGGTGATCACCCAGGTCACCGTGCGCCTCCACCCGCAGCCGCCGGCCACGCGCAGCCTGCTGCTCGAGCGCGCCTCGCCGGCGCGGCTGGCGGCGCTGTCCGACCTGCTGCGCACCGCGCCGGTGGTGCTCAGCGCCGCCGACGTCTGCTGGCCCGACGCCACCGCCCGGCTGCGCGTCGAGGGCACCGAGGAGGCGGTCGACGAGCAGGCCGCCACGCTCGCCGAGCTCACCGGCGCGCGCATCCTCGACGGGGCGGAGGCCGGGGAGCTGGACGCGGCGCTGGCGGTGCGCCCATGGCGGGGCGAGGGAGCGGTGGCGGGCCTGGCGGTGCCGCGCAGCCGTCTCGCCGAGCTCCTCGAGCTGGCCTCGGCATATGCGGTGGAGATGGTGGTGCGTGCCCCGCTCGGAGTGGCCGAGGCCCGCGTGCCCGAGCGGCCGGAGGTGGTGGCGCAGCTGCGCGCCGCGGTCGAGCGCCTCGGCGGCCACCTGGTGCTCCACCGCGGCGGCCCCGGGCTCGCCGCCGCCGCCTGGCCCGCCGCGAGCGGCCCCGAGGTGGCGCTGATGCGCTCGCTCAAGCGCTCGCTCGACCCCGCCGGGGTGCTCGCCCCCGGCCGCGCCCTCGGCGACGACGAGGCGGCGTGACCGTCACCGGCGCCTTCGACTCGCACCATCCACCGGCGCGCGCGCTGCTCGACGACTGCGTGCACTGCGGCTTCTGCCTGCAGGCCTGCCCCACCTACCAGCTCTGGGGAGAGGAGGCGGACTCGCCACGCGGACGCATCCTGCTGATGGACGCCGCGCTCACCGGCACCATCGACCTCTCCGCCGACCTGGTGGGTCACTGGGACCACTGCCTCGGCTGCATGGCCTGCGTCCCCGCCTGCCCCTCGGGGGTGCGCTACGACCGCCTCATCGAGCAGACCCGCCAGCAGGTGGAGCGGCGCTGGCGGCGTCCCACCGCCGACCGGCTGCTCCGGGACGCGCTCTTCGCGCTCCTCCCCCACCCGCGGCGGATGCGACTGCTCGCCCGGGGGCTGCTCCTCTACCAGCGCAGCGGCGCGCAGGACCTGCTGCGCCGCAGCGGGGTGCTCGCCCGGCTGCCGCAGCGGCTGCGCCTGATCGAGGCGCTGGCTCCCCCCCTCGACGCCGCCGCGCTGCGCGCCACCGCGCCCGCCCGGCTGGCCGCGCGGGGACCGCGGCGGATGCGGGTGGCGCTGCTCAGCGGCTGCGTGCAGCACGCCTTCTTCTCCGAGGTGAACGCCGCCGCGGGCCGGGTGCTCGCCGCCTGGGGATGCGAGGTGGTCACCCCGCCGGCGCAGCCCTGCTGCGGCGCCCTCGAGCTGCACTCGGGCCGCGAGGCGCCGGCGCTGCGGCGGGCGCGAGCGCTGATCGAGCGGCTCGAGCACGCCGGCGCCGACCGGCTCGCGGTGACCTCGGCGGGCTGCGGGTCGGCGCTCAAGGACTACGGCGAGCTGCTCGCCGACGACCCGCTGTGGGCGGCGAGGGCGGCGCGGCTGGCCGCCTCGGTTCGCGACATCAGCGAGCTGCTCGCCGAGCTGGGCGAGCCGCCGCCGCTCTCGCCGCTGCCGATGCGGCTCGCCTACCACGACGCCTGCCACCTCGCCCACGCCCAGGGGGTGCGCGAGCAGCCGCGTGCCCTGCTCGCCGCCATCCCCGGCGTGGAGCTGGTCGCCGTCGCACCCGGCGAGGCCTGCTGCGGCAGCGCGGGCATCTACAACCTGGTCGAGCCCGAGGCCGCGGGCGAGCTGGGACGGCGCACCGCAGCCCGCCTCCACGACGCCGCCCCCGAGGCCGTCGCCGCCGCCAACCCCGGCTGCCTGCTGCAGATCGGCAGCCACCTCGGGGCCCTGCGAACGCCGCTGCCCCTCTTCCACCCGGTGGAGCTGCTCGACGCCTCGATCCGCGGTGAGCACGCACCGGAGATGCTCCGCGCCCGGGCCGAGCGCTGGGCGCGGATGGGCCTGCCCCCCGGCCACTGAGTGCGCGCGGCGGCGCCGCCCCGTTGGCATTGGATGGTTCGTTGGCTTTGCCGCCGCGATTCGCCCGGCGGTGCAATACCTGTGGCAGTCCCGCGTTTGAACGGCATGCCCATGACGGGCAGACGACGGTCAGGGCGCACGCCGCGACGGGTGGCGGTGCACCGCACCCGGTTTCAACTCCGCACCACACCATCCGTCCAGGGCCCCGCTCCACCGCGTGGGGCGGGGCTCCAGGGCGTTGCCGGATTCTTGACGACTCCGGCCGATACTTGTGGCGTCCGGGGTGGTCTGCCGCCGGTTGAGATGCACGGCTGTGCTGCCGCACGGTGGAGTGGCGGTTCTGCCGCGCGGTGGAGATGCCCGGCTGTTCTGCCGCCGGTGGAGATTCGCGGACGGCCGCTCTGCCGCCGGTTTT
>JAXDLS010000274.1:0-6322 GCA_034666485.1 Chloroflexota bacterium | reverse complement strand
GATTCGCCTGAAGCGGATGGGCGCGAAGAAGCGGCCCTTCTACCGGCTGGTCGTCGCCGACTCGCGCAGTCCCCGCGACGGACGCTTCATCGAGGAGGTGGGCACCTACGATCCCATCGCCAACCCGGCAAAGGTGTCGATCGACGCCGACCGGGTGCGCGACTGGATGCGCAAGGGCGCGCAGCCCAGTGACATCGCCCGCAAGCTGCTGGAGCAGCAGGGCGTGCTCCAGCGGGCGCCTCGCCCCGGCGCGGCCGGCGCGACCGCGGTCGCGGAGCCCGCGGCGCCGGCGAGTGCGGCCGCGGCGGGCCCGGTCGAGGCCACCGAGCCCACGGTGGCGGAGGACGAGGCGTGACCGACTACGGCGACCTCGCCCGCTTCATCGCCACCAACATCGTCGCCGACAAGGAGGCGGTCGCTGTCCGGGTGCGCCCCGGCGGCCGGCAGACCGTGGTCGAGATCAAGGTCGGCACCGACGACATGGGCAAGCTCATCGGCAAGGGCGGCCGCAACATCGACGCCATCCGCGCGGTGGTGCGGGCTGCCGGGCTGCGGCACCGTCAGCGTGTCCAGGTCGACGTCGCGTAGTCGATGATCGCCATGACCGGGCCGGCCGAGGCCACGCCGCCGCTGATCCGCGCCGCCCACGTGCGCCGTCCTCACGGCGTGCGCGGCGAGCTGCGCGTCCAGCCGCTGGGGGGTGACGCCGCGCGCTTCGGGAGCGGCCTGCGGCTGCGCGTCGAGAACGGCGGCCATGCGCTGGTGGTGACCGCCGCGCGGCCCACCGGCGACGGCGACCTGCTGCTCACCCTGGAGGGCGTCAGCAGCCGCGAGGCCGCCGACGCCCTGCGCGACGCGTACCTGTGCGTCGAGGCCGGCGACGCCCGCCCCCTGGGCGCGGACGAGTGGTTCGTCCACCAGCTGGTGGGGCTCCGTGCGGTGACCGTCGAGGGCGCTCCGGTCGGCGTGGTCGAGGACGTGGAGGAGTACGCCGCCCACGAGGTGCTGGTGATCCGTGACGGCGCCGAGCTGCGCCGGCTGCCGATGGTGCGGGCCTTCGTCGAGCGGGTGGATCTCGCGAGCGGTGTGGTGGTGGTCCGGCCCTGGGAGGAGGCCTGAGGTGCGCGTCGACGTGCTCACCATCTTCCCTGGCGTCTTTCCCGGGCCGCTGGGCGTCGGCGTGGTGGGCCGCGCGCTCGAGAGCGGGACCCTGGAGCTGCGCGCCCTCGACCTCCGTGACCACACCGACGACCGCCACCGCCAGGTCGACGACATCCCCTTCGGCGGCGGCCCGGGGATGGTGCTGAAGCCCGAGCCGCTGGTGCGCGCGGTGCGCGCCGTCCGCGCCGCCGACCCGGCGGTGCGGGCGATCCTGCTCTCGCCGCAGGGGCCCCGCCTCACCCAGGAGGTGGTCCGCGAGCTGGCCGCCGAGGACCACCTCCTGCTGGTGTGCGGCCGGTACCAGGGCGTCGACGAGCGCGCCCGCGAGGAGATCGGCGAGGAGCTCTCGGTGGGCGACTTCGTCCTCAGCGGGGGAGAGGTCGCGGCCATGGTGGTGGTGGAGGCGGTGGCGCGGATGCTCCCCGGGACCCTGGGATCGCCGGAGTCGCTCCGGGGTGAGACCTTCTCCGGCGGCAGCGCCGACGTCGAGCCGCCTCTCTACACTCGTCCCGCGGTCTTCGAGGGCCGCGAGGTGCCCGAGGTGCTCCGCAGCGGCCACCACGCCGCCATCGAGCAGTGGCGGCACGAGCAGGCGCGGCGGCGACGCCCCCGCCTTCGCCCCGAGCTCGATTCCCGTTCGCCGGTCCCGGCAGAGCCCGGACCGCTCACATCCCCTGCTGGAGGACCGCGATGAATGTGATCGACCTGCTCGAGAGAGAGCAGGAGAAGCCCGAGGTGCCGCAGCTTCGCAGCGGCGACACCGTCCGCGTCCACGTCAAGGTGGTCGAGGGGACGCGCGAGCGCATCCAGGTCTTCGAGGGGGTGGTGATCGCCGTCAACGGGACCGTGGGGGCGCGCACCAGCTTCACCGTGCGCCGCATCTCGCACGGGGTCGGCGTGGAGCGGCGCTTCCTGCTCCATTCCCCGAGGCTCGATCGCATCGAGGTGCTCCGTCACGGCGACGTGCGCCGGGCGAAGCTCTACTACCTGCGGGAGAAGGTGGGCAAGCGGGCCCGCATCCGCGAGCGCCGGGAGCCCTTCGGGGGCAACAGCGCGACCCGCGCCGCGGCCGCCGCGGCGGCGCTGGCCAGCGCCGCGCCGCCGCCCGAGGCCGTCCCGGAGCCCGCCCTCGAGCAGGTCGGCGCCGGCGCGCAGGAGGACGCTGACGAGTAGGCGCGAGCGCTCCGCCCCCGACGCGCTTCCCCCCGGGCGCCCGCTCAAGGACCGGGTCGGACAGGCGGGCGAGTCGGCCGCCCTGGCCTGGGTCCGCGGCCAGGGCTGGACGGTGCTCGCCCGCGACTGGCGCGCGCGCACCGGCCAGATCGACATCGTGGCCGAGGACGGCGAGACCCTGGTCCTCGTCGAGGTCAAGGCCCGCCGCGGGACCGGCTTCGGCCTGCCCGAGGAGGCGGTCGACGCCCGCAAGCAGCAGAAGCTCCGCACCCTGATGGAGACCTACCGGCTGGCCACGAAGCGGCAGCGCCAGCAGTGCCGCATCGACGTGCTCGGGCTCATCCTCGACGAGCGGCTGCAGGTCACCCGGTGCGAGCACATCCCCAATGCCGTGGGCGACCGCTGAATACGGAGGCCCGATGGCGAACGGCGCCGAGGTCGAGACCGGGTAGCCGGCGAACGACGCCCTGGCGTGGAACGAGCCCTGCGGCTGCGTGACCGGGCCCTGGTTGGGGATCTGGTTCCAGTCGACCGGGTAGGTGAGCGTCCCGACCTGCGGCGCCAGCGGCTCGCAGCCGGTGGCGGGACAGGCGAGGTGGACCGCGTAGACCGCCGCCCCCGAGGGATCGGGCTCGATCGCGAAGTCACCCGGAGCGCTGAAGAGGCAGCCGTTGGCGCTGAGGTTGTGCACCACCACCCGCACCTTCACCATCTGGCCGGCCTTGTACTGGCGGAGGTCGGTGGTGGTGGTGACGCCCACGTCGCCGGGGGTGCAGGGGCCCGGGGGGGAGGTCGGCGCAGGGCTCCGGGGGACGGGCGTGGCGGCGGTGGTGGGCTGCGCCGGTGCCGTCGCCCGGGCGGTGGGCGCCGCCGGCACCGGACTGCCGAAGGAGACGCTCGCGGTGGTGCTCCGCGCCGTCGTCGAGCCGACCGTCGCGGCCGTCGAGGGGGTGCCGCGCGCCGTGGACGGGCCGCCTCCGCAGGCGCCGCCCGCGAGGACGAGCACCGTGACCACCGCGAGGGGCGCGCCGCGCATCGCGCCACTCTACGGGTTCGACGGTGGGCAGGGTGAGAGCCTCGTCGCCGCGGTCGCCGGGCGCCCCGCACCCGCCATCATGGGGCGGATCACCGGCCGCCTTCGAGGATCGCTCCATGTGCCGCAGCATCAAGACGCTGCGCGGGCTCCAGCCCCCCGCCAGCGCCGACGACGTGCACGCCGCCGCGCTCCAGTTCGTCCGCAAGGTGAGCGGCTACCGGGCGCCGTCGGCGGCCAACCGCGAGCCCTTCGACGCCGCCGTGGAGGCGGTCGGCGCCGCCGCCCGCCAGCTGCTCGTGGACCTGCGCCCCGGCTACGCGGCCTCCGGCCGCCGGCCGGAGCGACGCAGCTCCGAGTCCACGTAACCGAGCAGCTCCACCGCCGCCCTCCGTGCCGGCGCCTGGGCGTCGCGCCGTCCCGCCCCGGCGGCGGCGAGCGCGTCCTCGAGGTCGCGGACGAGGGCGAGCGCGCGCCGTGCGGCGTCGGCTCCGGCGGGCGCCACCGCCGACTGCCGCTCCGAGGCGGTGGGCTGGCCGCCGAGGGTGGTCAGCATCTCGGCGAGGGCGTCGCACACCTCGGGGTGGATCAGCACCGCCCGCACCACCCGCTCCTCCCGGCGCCCGCCGCTGAGCAGGTCGAGCCCGGCCTCGAGGTGGCCGCGGAGCAGGTGCATCCGGCGCGCGGCGCCGCGCAGCACCGCGGTGCGCCGCTGGCTGACGGCCTCATGGGCCAGGCTGGCGCGGAGGCTGGCGTAGCGGGAGATCTGCGGCGCCGGCGGTGCCGGCGGCCGGCGCGGTGCGTCCCCGGCGGTTCTGGAGGCGATCGACGGCACCCCGAGCCGCGCCAGCAGCAGGTGCTCGGTGCTGCAGTGCCACACTCCGGCGCCGTCCCGGCTGTGGCACGCGGCACCGCAGTGCGCGCACCTTCCCACCCCCTCCGTGACAGGAGCCATCACCGTCCTCCTCGAGACCGGACCGGCCGCTGGGCTCGGGTTCCCGGAGGAGCAGCGTAGGGCGGCGCAGGAGCCCGGAACATCACGGATTCCCGTGATTTCTTGCGGGCTGACAGTGCATGCGCAGGACCACAGGATCGTGGCATATACTCCTGAGTATGACTGCGAGCGCCACATGCTGCGCCGTCCAGGGCATCACCGGCATCCCCGTGACGGTGGAGGCCGACCTGAGCACCGGGCTCCCCGGCTTCACCGTGGTGGGCCTCACCGACCGTGCCATCCAGGAGGCGCGGGTGCGGGTCAAGGCGGCGATCGGCAATTCCGGCTTCGACTTCCCCAACCGGAAGCTGACCGTGAACCTCGCCCCCGCCGAGCTCCCCAAGGAGGGCACCGGCTTCGACCTGGCGATCGCGGTCGCGGTGCTGCGCTGCGCCGGCCTCCAGCTCCGCCTCACGGGCACCGCGCTGCTCGGCGAGCTCGCCCTCGACGGCGGGCTCCGCCCGGTGGCCGGGGTGCTCCCCATGGCCCGCTGCCTGCGCGCCGCCGGGGTGCGCCGGCTGGTGGTGCCCCCGGGCAACGCCGCCGAGGCGTGCCTGGTCGAGGGCCTCGAGGTGGTGGCCCCGCTCTCGCTTCGCGCCTGCGTCGAGCACCTCGACGGCACCGCGCCGCTGCCGCCGGCGACCCCGGGGCCGCCGGCGGCGGCGCCCGACGGCGGCGTCGACCTCGCCGACATCCGCGGCCAGGCCACCGCCAAGCGCGCCCTGGAGATCGCCGCCGCCGGCGGGCACAACCTTCTCATGGTGGGCCCGCCGGGATCGGGCAAGACCATGCTCGCCCGCGCCCTCGCCTCGCTGCTCCCCGACCTCGTGGTGGAGGAGGGCCTGGAGGTGGCCGCCGTCTACTCGCTGCGCGGGGCGCTGCGCGACCGGCCCGCGGCCTCGCTGCGCCCGCCCTTCCGCGCCCCCCACCATTCGATCTCCCGTGCCGGCCTGGTCGGCGGCGGTCCCGGCCTCGCCCGGCCCGGGGAGATCAGCCTGGCCCATCGTGGAGTCCTCTTCCTCGACGAGCTCTGCGAGTTCTCCCGCGCCCATCTCGAGGCGCTGCGCCAGCCGCTGGAGGAGCGGACCATCACCGTGGCCCGGGTGGGAGGCGCGGTTGTCTTCCCCGCGTCGATCGCCCTGGTGGCCGCCGCCAACCCCTGCCCCTGCGGCCACAACGAGGACCCGGCGCAGCTCTGCTCCTGCGCGCCTCGGGCGCTGACCGCGTACCAGGCGCGGCTGAGCGGGCCGGTGCGCGACCGCATCGACCTCGTCGTCCGGGTGCCGCGCCAGCCCTACGGCCGGCTCTTCGATGCCACCCCGGAGGAGCCCTCGGCGGCGGTGCGCACCCGGGTGGAGGCGGCGCGTGGCCGCCAGCGCGACCGCGAGGAGCCGGCGGGCGCCCCGCTCAACGCGCTGCTCGACGCCCGCCGCCTGCTCCGCACCTCACGACCCACCGTCGCGGCCACCCGGCTGCTCGCCGCCGCCGGCGAACGGCTGGGGCTCAGCGCCCGTGGCTTCCACCGGGTGCTCCGGGTGGCCCGCACCGTGGCCGATCTCGCCGGTGAGGAGCGGGTGGGGGAGGATGCGGTGGCCGAGGCGCTCCGCCACCGCGGCGAGGCCGGGTCGTGAGCGGCTGCCGCCGGGTGGCCCGCGGGGAGCCCGGCTGGCCGGTCCCGCTCGAGCACCTCGCCATGCCTCCCGCGGAGCTCTGGGTGCGGGGTGCGCTCTGGCCTCCGCCGGCGGCCGCGGTGGCCGTGGTGGGGGCGCGAGCGGCCACCCTGACCGGCCTGGAGGTGGCTCGCGACCTGGGGCGCGAGCTCGCCGCGGCGGGCGTGCTGGTGATCAGCGGGCTGGCCCGGGGCATCGACGGGTGCGCGCACCGCGGGGCGCTGCAGGCGGGCGGGCGGACGCTGGCGGTTATGGCGGGCGGTCTGTCGCGAATCTACCCGCCCGAGCACA
>JAXDLS010000273.1:0-3828 GCA_034666485.1 Chloroflexota bacterium | reverse complement strand
GCATATGCGCGAGCCGATCCGCTACCTGGCCGAGCATTGCAGCAAGCCGATCTCCTGCATCCCCAACGCGGGGCTGCCCTTGAATGAGAACGGCCTGGCCGTCTACCCGCTGCAGCCGGTGCCGATGGCCGAGGCGCTCCAGGGCTTCGTTCGCGACATCGGGGTGAACGTGGTCGGTGGCTGCTGCGGCACCACCCCGGAGCACCTCCGCGAGCTGGTGGCGCGGGTGGGCGGCGCCGCCCCGCGCCCCCGCGAGGACGTCGACGACGCGCCGCGGCTGGCGAGCAGCATCCGCAGCGTCGCCCTCCACCAGGTGCCG
Source organism: Chloroflexota bacterium (assembly GCA_034666485.1). Lineage (GTDB taxonomy): Bacteria > Chloroflexota > Dormibacteria > Aeolococcales > Aeolococcaceae > CF-96. The sequence continues at coordinate 3,509 of JAXDLS010000273.1, read as the reverse complement.
GCGCCACTGCTCATCGGCGAGCGGGTCAACGCGCAGGGCTCGCGCAGGATGAAGCGTCTGCTGCTCGCCGACGACTACGACGGCATCCTGGACATCGCCCGCGAGCAGGTGGAGAGCGGCGCGCACACCCTCGACGTGCAGGTGGCGCTCACCGAGCGCACCGACGAGGCCGAGCAGATGCGCGTGCTCACCAAGAAGCTGCAGATGAGCATCGAGGCGCCGCTGGTGTTCGACACCACCGAGGCCGACGTGGTGCGCACCGCGCTGGAGACGTATCCCGGGCGTGCGGTGGTCAACAGCGTCAACCTCGAGAGCGGCCGGGCCCGCTGCGACGCGGTGCTGCCGCTGGTGCGCGATCACGGCGCGGCGGTGATCGCACTGACCATCGACAACGCGCCCGACATCGGCGGCATGGCGAAGACGCGCGACGCCAAGCTGCTGGTGGCGCGGCGCATCCACGACATCGCCTGCGGCGAGCACGGGCTGCACCCCCACCAGCTGCTCTTCGACGCCCTCACCTTCACCCTCGCCACCGGCGACCCGGAGTGGATCGACTCGGCGGTCGAGACCATCGAGGGCATCCGCCTGATCAGGCGGGAGCTGCCCGGGGTGCTCACCACGCTGGGGCTGAGCAACGTCTCCTTCGGGCTGCCCGCGGCTGCGCGTCCCGTGCTCAACAGCGTCTTCCTCTATCACTGCGTCGCCGCCGGTCTCGACACCGTGATCATCAACCCGGCTCACGTCGTTCCCTACGCGGACATTCCCGTGGCGGAGCGCGAGCTCGCCGAGGACCTGGTCTTCAACCGCCGCGCCGACGCCCTCGCCCGGTTCATCAGCTTCTACGAGACGAACAGCGGCACCCAGCAGCAGGCGGAGCGCGCCGACCCCTTCGAGGGGATGCCGCCGCCGGAGCGCATCCACGCGCAGATCCTGCAGCGGCGCAAGGAGGGGATCGAGGAGCAGATCGACATGGCGCTGCAGGAGCGCACCCCGGTGGCGGTGATCAACGAGATCCTGCTCCCGGCGATGAAGGACGTCGGTGACCGCTTCGGCGCCGGCGAGCTGATCCTCCCCTTCGTGCTCCAGAGCGCCGAGGTGATGAAGCGCGCCGTCTCCCACGTCGAGCAGTTCCTCGACCGCAAGGAGGGGGTGACCAAGGGGCGCGTGGTGCTCGCCACCGTGTACGGAGATGTGCACGACATCGGCAAGAACCTGGTCAAGACCATCCTCAGCAACAACGGCTACACGGTGTACGACCTCGGCAAGCAGGTCCCGGTCAACACCATCATCGACAGGGCGGTCGAGGTCGAGGCCGACGCCGTCGGGCTGAGCGCGCTGCTGGTGAGCACCAGCAAGCAGATGCCCGCGTGCGTGCGCGAGCTCGACGCGCGCGGCCTGGGCTTCCCCGTGATCATCGGCGGAGCCGCCATCAACCGCGGCTTCGGCCGGCGCATCCTGCTGCTCGAGGAGGAGCGCGGCTACGATCCCGGCGTCTTCTACTGCAAGGATGCCTTCGAGGGGCTGGAGACCATCGACCAGCTCGTCGACCCGGCGCGGCGCGGCCCCCTGGTGGAGCGCATCCGCGAGGAGGCGCTGAGCTTCCGCGACGCCGAGGCGCGGCGGGCCCGCGAGCGCGCCGCCGCCCCGGTGGTGGCGGTGCCCGAGCACAGCGCGGTGCGCCGCGACGCGCCCGTCCCCACGCCGCCCTTCTGGGGAGCGCGGGTGCTGCGCGGCATCCCCATCGACGAGGTGGTTCCCCACATCGATCGCAACTCGCTCTTCAAGATGTCCTGGCAGTTCCGCGGCATCCGCGACCCGGAGGAGTGGGAGCGGCTGCTGCGCACCGAGCTGGAGCCGCGGCTGGCGCTCTCCATCGCCGAGGCGAGGAGCGAGGGCCACCTCGACCTGCAGGCGGCGTACGGCTACTGGCCGGCGCTGGCCGACGGCGACACCGTGCTCCTCTACGCCCCCGACGACCCCGAGCGGGTGGTCGCCCGGCTGACCTTCCCCCGCCAGCCCGGACAGCACCGGCTCTGCCTCGCCGACTACGTGCGGCCGGTCTCGGAGGCCGGCGGCGAGCGCGACGTCGTCGCCCTGCAGCTGGCCACCACCGGGCCGCGCGCCTCCGAGCTGTCGGAGCGGTTGCAGCGCGAGGACCGCTACGACGACATGCTCCGGGTCCACGGCTTCGCCACCCAGATGGCCGAGGCCACCGCCGAGTACGTCCACCGGCGCATCCGCACCGAGCTCGGCCTCGGCGACGACCAGGGACGCCGCTACTCGCCCGGCTACGCGTCCTGCCCCGACCTCGAGGGCAACCGCGTGCTCCTGGAGCTGCTCCCCGCCGCCGAGGTCGGCGTCATCCTCACCGACGCCGCCCAGCTGGTGCCCGAGCAGTCCACCGTGGCCTTCGTGATGCACCACCCCGAGGCCCGCTACTTCGACCTCCACCGGGGTGCCGCAGCAGCAGCAGCCTCCTGACCCGGCGCCGGTCAGCGCACCAGCTGGCCGAGCATCGACATGGTGAGCAGGGCGCGGAAGACGGAGGTGTAGTCGTCGGAGGTGAAGCGCAGGGTGCGTCCCGCGGTGCGCTCGACGCCGGGGATGGTGGAGGCGTAGTCGGCGGCCAGGGTGGTGGTGGTGTCGCACTCGAGCAGGTAGGGAGCGGTGACCCGGTAGGGCTCGACGTCGCCGCCGATGGCCTTGGCCAGGCCCTCGTGGACGGCGTTCTCGATGCGCTCCCGGGCCACCGACGGGTGCAGGCAGTAGGCGGCTCCGCTGCCGAACGCCGCCTTGGTCGCCACCGTCTGCACCTTGGCCCCGAGCACCGCGATCGCCTCGGCGCAGGTGGCCTCGTCGCCGCTCACCATCACCACGGGCACGCCGTGGTGCCCGGCGAGGCCGGCGTTGAGGGTGGTCTCGGTCTGGCGCACGCCGTTGAGGCGCACCGCGCGGAACATCCGCCGCGAGAGGGTGTGGTCGAGGATGGCCGGGGCCGAGCCGGCGCCGGCGTGGTACCCGATCAGGCAGCAGGCGCCGAAGCGGGAGGTGATCCCCGCCATCGAGGCGAAGGGCTTGGGGTAGCCGACGCTGCACTCCGCCCGCGGGTCCAGGGTCTCGAGGTCGAGATTGTTCATGCGGCCGTGGGCGTCGTTGACGATGATCCGCTGCGCGCCCGCGGTGATCGCCCCGGCCACGGCGGCGTTGGCCTCGCCGGTCATCAGCCCGCAGGCGCGGCGGTAGGGGCGGGCGCCGTCGGCGTCGTCGACCTGCGCGCGCTCGACCACGCCCGCCACCCCCTCGAGGCCCACGGAGAGGTACACGTCCATATCGACCCCGGACTATGCCGTGCCGGAGGCCCGCCTGACAGCCCTCCGCGCTTTTCTTCTCTCGACGCTGACGCGCCGACTGGTGAGGGGGCCGGGGTCAGTCCCGGTAGCGCTGGATCCGCTGGTCCTCGGCGGAGCGCTCGCGCCGGTAGAGCGCGCAGCTCTGGGGGTCGCTCACGC
>JAXDLS010000272.1:0-9044 GCA_034666485.1 Chloroflexota bacterium | reverse complement strand
GGCCGTCGCCGGCGCCCACCACCACCGGCGTGGCGGCGCTCAGCCCCACCCCGGCGGCGACCGCCGGCCGCAGCCCCCCGAGCACGGTGGTGGTGGGCACCGGCACCGGCAGCCGTCCGGGGTCGATCTCCGCCAGCGCCAGCGCCTCCGGGTCCCAGTCGAGGGTGGACAGCCCGAACAGGCCCATCCCCGACGCGATGGAGTGGTCGACCACCCGCTCGCCGGTGAGCCGCTCGACCACGTACTCCTTGATCCCCATCCAGCAGCGTGCCGCGTCGAGCACCTCGGGGGCGTGCTCGCGGAACCAGAGGAGCTTGACCAGCGGCGACATCGGGTGGATGGGGGTGCCGGTGCGGCGGTGCAGAGCCCGTCCCTGCGGGGTGCCGCGGAGCCGCTCCGCCGCCTCGGCGGCGCGCTCGTCCGCCCAGGTGATCGACGGGGTGAGCGGCCGGCCACCGGCGTCGACGGCGAGCAGGCTGTGCATCGCCGAGCTGAGGCAGACGCCGGCGACCGGCGCGCCGCGCTCACCGAGGGCGGTGGCCACCTCCGCCAGGCTGCGCATCACCGCGTCGACGATGGCCTCGGGCGGCTGCACCGCCTCCCCGGGATTGGGCTCCTCGAGCGGGTGGCCGGCGGCCGCGACGGCGTGCACCGTCCCGCCGGCATCGATCGCGGTCACCTTGGTGGCCGTGGTCCCGATGTCGATCCCCAGGACGACCTCGTCGCTGCGACGCTCCGCGGCCACCGGTCAGACCACCGTGCCGAGGCCGAGCACGCAGACCAGGCCCACCACCGAGATCAGCGTCTCCATCGCCGACCAGGTCGTGAAGGTGTCGCGGACGCACATCCCGAAGTACTGGTTGATCAGCCAGAAGCCGGCGTCGTTCACGTGCGAGAGGAAGAGCGACCCGGTGCCGATCGCGAGCGCCACCAGGGCTCGGTTGGCGCTCGGGCTGGCCGCCACCACCGGGGCGATGATCCCCGCCGCGGTCACCGTCGCCACCGTCGCCGAGCCGGTGGCGAGGCGGATGAGCACCGCCACCAGCCAGGCGAGCAGCAGCAGCGAGAGGCTGGTGTGCTGGGCCGCGGCGGCGAGCGCGCCCCCCATGCCGCTGTCGATGAGCACCTGCTTGAAGCCGCCGCCGGAGCCGATGATGAGCAGGATCGACGCTGCGGGGGCCAGGCTGTCACCGAGCAGGGTGCCGAGACGGCGGCGGTCGACCCCCCGGGCGGTGCCGAAGGTGTGGAGGGCCACGAGCACGGCGATGAGCAGCGCGACGATCGGCTCGCCGATGAAGTCGCACCATCTGCGGGTGGGGTCCGTGGCACCGAGGCGCAGGTCGGCGACGGTGCGCACCAGCATCAGCGCCACCGGCAGCAGGATGGTGAAGAGGGTCACCCCGAACCCGGGTGGGTTCTCGACCCGGGTCTCCCGGGTCACCTGCTCGACCAGCCGCCGCGGCGGCCGTGCCACCGCCCAGCGTGACGCCAGCAGTGCGAAGAGCGGTCCGGAGATCAGCACCGTCGGGACGGCCACGATCAGCCCGTAGAGGAGGGTGGTGCCCAGGCTCGCCTTCAGCGCGGCGATGGCGATCAGCGGCCCCGGGTGCGGCGGCACCAGGCCGTGCAGCACCGACAGCCCGGCCAGCGCGGGCAGGCCGACGAGCAGGTGGGTGTTGTGGCCACCCGGGTCGGGGCCTGCCGCCTCGAGGCGCCGCGCCACCGTGAAGATCACCGGGATGAGCAGCACGACGCCGATCTCGAAGAAGAGCGGGATGCCGATGATCATCGCGATCAGCGCCATCGTCCAGGGCGCCAGCCGCCTGCCGCTGCGGCTCACCAGCACCTCGGCGATGCGGTCGGCCCCGCCGCTGTCGGCGAGCAGCCTGCCGAGCATGGTCCCCAGCGCCAGCACCACCCCGACGTTGCCGAGCACGCCGCCGACGCCGGTCTCGAAGGAGGTGGCCACCGCGCTCGGCGCCTCTCCCGCGGCCAGGCCCATGAGCAGCGAGCCGATCATCAGCGCGGGGAAGGCGTGGAGGCTGGCGCGCACCACCAGCAGCACCACCAGCGCCACCGCCGCTGCGGCGCAGAGGATGAGCCGGGTGTCGTGCGCCGTCCACGCGGGCGCCGCCGCCGCCACCAGGGTCATGCTCGGCCCTCCTCCTCCACCGGTCGGAGTTTCGCCCCAGTCTGATGCAGCCACCCTGGGCGCGCACGGCTCCGGGCGGTGCAATTCGCGTGCGGCAACCGGACAGACCGCGTCGTCGATGGCGAGCGGTGGGTCACGCCGCCCCGGTCGCATTACCTGCCGGGTAATCGCCGCCACGCCGGCGTTGGCGTACGCTTCGGTCATGCGTGACACACGGGCCCTCAACGGGGGCGGCAGCTCGGCCCTGGGGTCGCTGCTGCAGGATTGGCGTAAACGCCTCTTCAGCATCATCGCCGCCTTCGGGACACCCCGCGACGTGACCGTCAGAACTCGCCATCGAGTCATTCTTCCCGGCCGATCGCGGCACCGAAGCTGTCCTCCGTCAACGGGCCTCCCGCTCGTCCGACGGCTGACCCCGCACGCTCGATCCAGGAGAGCACCTCCATGACCGTCACGCACACGTCCGCCGTCGACCTCGACGCGACACGGCTCCTTGCCGAGCGCTACGCCCAGGCCTGGAACGAGCACGACCTGGATGCGATCATGTCGATGCACGGCTCCACGTCGACGTTCCATCCCCACGTCCGTCCGTACTACGAGGCGGATGCTCACGGCCGTCGTGCACCGTGGCATCCTGGGGCACGTCCCAGAAGTCGGATACTCCACCGTTGGCGCTTCTTCGAGGGAGCCTGAGCGACAGCCGAGGACAGCGACCTCGCCGTGCACACACCGGTTCCGGCCCTCACGGCTGCGGAGCGCTTCTGGCGCAGCCGCCGGTTCGCCCGCACCCGCCATCGCCTGACCTCGCTCCGGCGCTCCTCGGCGCTCCTGACGCGCGCACACGCCGCCCTCATTCGCAGGAGCGGAGGTCGGATCCGGCGCTCGTTCCTCTTCACCGGCGGCATGCCGATCCTGGTTCTCACCAGCGTCGGGCGCCGGTCGGGCCGGGTGCGCTCCACGCCGCTCGCGTATCTCCGGAGTGGCGGCGGGTTCGCGGTGATGGCTTCGAATGCCGGCAGTGATCGCGCTCCCGCATGGTGGCTGAACCTGCAATCGCACCCCACCGCAGAGGTGCTCGCCGCGGGGACCCGCTACGCGGTGACCGCGCGAGCGGCCGGGCCCGAGGAGGAAACGGCCTTCTGGAACGTCATCGTCGGCCTCAACCCCGGCTTTGCCGAGTATCGTGCGCTCACGGGGCGGCCCATCCCCATTGTGCTCCTCGAACCGCGATCCGAAGCGCGCTGACTGCGCGCGGTGAACCCGACCCCCGTCATCGCGCGCCGTCGAGGCGGTGCGCGCCACCCGGCTGCGTGCGCGACCTGGCTCGCTGATCGTCAGCCGGCTGGCGGGCGCGACGGGCATGGCCGCCTGGGCGTCGCCGGCGCGCCGGCGCTGGGCGGCGTCGACGCCCACCGCGCCGCGTGCTCGCGGTGCTCGCCGACCTGCAGGCACTCCCCATCGCCCTGGTGGGCGCGGCGCCGTGGTTCTCGCGCCGGTCCTGACTCCAGTTCACGTGGTCCTGACGGTCGGGAGGCCGCTGCTATCCTTCGGGTCTCGCACGATCGGGTCGGGCTGGGTTGCGAAACGAGGTGGCGCGATGAACACGGTGATCGAGGACCGGATCCGGAACCGCGCGTACGAGCTCTGGGAGGGGGAGGGCCGGCCCGAGGGCCGGGAGGTCGACCACTGGCTGCAGGCCGCGCAGGAGATCTCCGGGGAGGTCGCCGGCGAGACCTCCGCGGTGGCTCCGTCGGTGGCCCGGCGCCCGCGCACGCCGCGCACCGCGAGCACCTCCGCGAGCCCCGCGGCGCGCACCCCGACCGCCGCCGCGGCGGCGGGCCGCAGCCGCAGCCGCGCCTCGAAGGGGACCGCACCACTCTCCTGAGGAGCGGCCCGGCGCTCCTGGAACGGGCGACATCGCTCCCGGTGCCCGGGCGTCAGCCCGCCGCCGGCGGCCGACCGCGCTCCAGGACCCAGATCATCGCCCGCCCGGTCTCGGCCGGTGTGCGGACGGCGTTGTCGACCACCCGGTCGAGGCGGAACCCGAGGCGGCGGGCCACGCCCGCGCTGGCGTGGTTGGCGGCGTCGCAGTGGATCTCCACGCGGGAGACGCCGGGGATGGCCAGCGGCAGTGCGGGCGGGCTCTCGCTCACCGCGGCGAGCAGCGCGGTCGCGTCCTCGGCCCGCCAGCGCTCCAGCACCACGGCGTCCGCCTCGATGCGGACCCCGGGGTGCATCAGCCCCTGGTCTGGCTGCGGCGGAGGCTGACCCCGGTGATCACCACCACCACCAGCGGCAGCAGCCACCAGGCGGGGAGGTGGGCGCGGAGCAGCAGCCAGGTGCCGACGAACCCGGCGGCCACCGCGGCCGCCACCGTCCAGTCGTCGCCGATCACGAAGCCGTACCAGAAGCGCAGGAAGCCGCGCAGCGCGGCGATCACGAGCGTCGCATCGCGGGCACCTGCGCCTGCGTCCCCACCTGCGCCTGCCGGCGGAGCAGGACCGTGTAGACCGCCGCCGTCGTCGAGTAGAGCAGCAGCAGCCAGAGGATGGCGGCGTCGCCGCCCGGCCATTCGACCCCCAGCCCCTCAGCGCCCCAGAAGCTGCCGAAGCTGGTCAGCAGCAGCCCGACCACCAGCTGCAGCACGCTGCGGGGGATCCGCCGAACCCAGGCCTGGGAGGCCGCGGCGACGGCGCCGACCAGCACCACCGCGGCGACCGCCCCGGCGATCGCGGGCGTGAAGGCGTTCGCCGTGGCGCCGAAGGTGACCGCGATGAAGGCCACCTCCAGGCCCTCGAGGAGCACGCCCTTGAAGGCGAGGACGAAGGCGGTCCAGTCGAGCCGTCCGGGCACCGGTGGCGGCTCGTCCTCGAGGTGCACACCGCCGGCGTAGCCGGCGAGGCCGTTGGCGCTGACCCGCCGGATCCCCTTGCGCAGCCACTGCAGGCCGAAGACCAGGAGCAGGCCGCCGACCACCAGCCGGAGCGAGCCGATCGGCACCACCGTGAGGGCGCGGCCCAGGGCGACGACCAGCACCGCCAGCACCGCGGTGCCGCCGGCGGCGCCGAGCAGGGTGGAGCGCCAGCCACGGGCGGCGCCGACGCCGATGACGATCACCGCCATCTCGATCGCCTCCACCACCGAGGCGAGGAAGGCGGGGAGGAAGACTGCGCCCGGACTCACCATGTGTCCAGCCTACGACGTCGGGGCCACAGGACGGACTCCGGTACCACCCGTCTATCGTGGCGGGAGCATGAGCACCGTCGCGGAGCGCACCCGCAGGGAGGTCGACGCCTACACCGAGGAGGCGGCCGACGAGCGTCCGCTGGCGGGCTACGCCGCCGTCGGCACCGCGTACCTGGCCGCGGTGGGGGCGGCGGCGGTGGTGACCCGCCGGCGCGGCCGCCGGCTGCCGGAGCAGGTGGACCCCGCCGACATCGTGCTCATCGGGGTGGCCACGCACAAGCTCAGCAGGATCCTCAGCAAGGCGGGGGTGACCAGCCCTCTGCGGGTGCCCTTCACGCGCTTCCGGGGACGCTCCGGTCCGGCGGAGCTGAGCGAGGAGGCGCGGGGCACCGGGGTGCAGCGGGCGGTCGCCGAGCTCGCCACCTGTCCGTTCTGCCTGGGCCAGTGGGTGGCCACCGCCTTCGCCGTCGGGCTGGTGAACGCGCCCCGCGCGACCCGGCTGGTGGCCTCGGTCTTCGCCGCGCTGACCGTCTCCGACTTCCTCCACCTCGGCTACGCCACCTGCGAGCGGATCGCCGAGTGAGCTGAGGCCTCAGACCGCCTGGGCGCGGCTGCGCAGCCGGGTCACCGCGGCGCCGGTGGAGATCCGGGCGTGCAGCGCCGGGCGGCCGCCGTCGACCCCCTCCAGCCAGCTCCGGGCGATGTCGCCCCCCAGCTCGATGTGCTCGGCGGCGACGGCGAAGTCGAGCACCCAGCCGGGGGCGCTCACCTCGACGATCTCGAGCCGCACCCCCGCCACGGCGGCGGCGGCCATGGCGCGGCGGCGCTGGTGGATCTTGGTGACCAGGTTGGCGCGGCCCAGCACCGCGGTCAGCCGGTCGGGGGCGCCCGCGAGGGTGCCGACGCTGGCGTCGAGGAGGACGATGGAGCGCGCCCCGCGGGCCAGTGCCTCGACGACCCCGAAGTTGTCGACGAAGCCGGCGTCGGCGAGCATGCGGTCGCCGATGCGCACCGGGGGCAGCACCGAGGGGATCGCCGACGCGGCGAGCACGGCCTCGGAGACCGAGCCGGAGTCGAGGTACTCGAGCTCCGCGCTGATCAGGTCGACCGCGGCCACCGCCAGGGGGATGCGCAGGTCGTCGAAGCTCCTGCCCCCGAAGCTCTGGTCGATGATGCGGCGCATGTGGGTGTCGGAGAAGGCGGCGACCCGCCTGCGCGCCAGCGCTCCCACGTAGCCACGCACCACCCCGCGGAGCAGCGACCGCACCGACGGGTCGACCCAGAGCCGCAGCAGCGCGCGCCCGCCCTCGCCGTCGGGATGCCCCGCCATCCAGGCGCCGTTCCAGGCACCCACCGAGGTGCCGATGATCAGGTCGGGACGCAAACCGGCCTCGAAGAGCGCGGCGGCCGCCCCCGCCTGCGCCGCCCCGTTGGCACCCCCGCCGGAGAGGGCCAGCACCAGGGGACGCGCCAGCCGCTCGAAGCGGTCGATCGCCGGCGCGAACGGCATGCCCCGACGGTACACCGGCGAACCGTCCCGAACGGCGCGCACGACACATGGGGCTCGGACCTTGACGGGCTGTTCCGAGCCGCTTAACCCGGCGAGGCGCCGCCGGCCGCGCGGCTCCCCCGCGTTACTGATGCTTCCGTCCTCAACCGCCGCCCCATGCCCAGCCGGTCCAGCGGGTCACGTCGACGGCGATCACCGGGCCCTCGGGCCGCCTGGCCCGGTACTGCGGGTACTTCGCCGCGAGCAGGTCGAGCGCCGCCTCGCGCCGGTCGTCCTGCTCGGGGCCGAGGATCACAGCGGTGCCGTCGGCGCGCACCCACCAGAGCGCCTCCCAGCGCGCCTCGTAGTGGTCGGCGAGCAGGCACACCCGCGGCTCGGCCCGCATGTTGCGCAGCCGGACGAGGTCGGGTCCGCGCTTGGGCTTGTGGTCGACGGCGGTGACGATCAGGTCGCCGGCGGCGGCGAAGGTGACCGGCACCAGGTGGGGCCGGCCGCCGTCGCCGGCGGTGGCCAGCCGCGCCACCGGGGTGGCCGCGAAGCGGGAGCGGGCCTCGTCCCGGGCGAGGTTCACGGTGCCCGGCAGTATGCCCCCGGGTCCCGGTTCGGTGGCGCCCGCAGGTCCGCAGGAGTAGCCTTTCCGGCAATGCTCACGGCCTCGCGGGGTCCCAACTGGGTGAGGGCCCTGCTCGTCCCGCTCACCATCCTGTCCTGGCTCGCCCTGATCATCGTCACCGGATGGCTGCTGAGCCACGTCACCCGGGCACTGCTGATGCTGGTGCTCGCCGGGCTGCTCGCCTTCGCCGCCAGCCCCATCGTCAACCGGCTGGAGCGGTTCATGCCCCGGGCGCTGGCGGTCAGCATCGCCTTCGTGGGTGGGGCCCTGCTGATGGCCGGCTTCATCACCGTGGTGGTGGTGGCCGCCGCCGACCAGGTCCAGCAGTTCGTCCAGAACCTGCCGTCGTACTCCTCGCGCGTCCAGAGCCTGCAGCCGCGCGCGCTCAGCCTGCTCCATCACTTCGGCATCTCCTCAGCCCGCCTCGACACCTTCCGGGAGAACGTGGTCGGCTACGTGCAGAGCGTCGGCAGCGGGGTGGCCAGCGGCGCCGTCGGCCTGGCCACGAGCCTGGTCAACCTGATCATCGACATGGTGCTCGTCCTCATCCTGAGCATCTACCTCACCGCCAACAGCGCCAACATCGCGAGCTGGCTGCGCGAGCAGGCACCCGCCGGCCACCGCCGCCACGCCGAGCTGGTCATCTCCACGGTCAACCGGGTGGTCGGCGGCTACGTGCGCGGGACCCTGACCATGGCGCTGTTCATCGGCCTCCTGGTGGGCGTGGGCATGCAGCTGATGGGCGTCCCCTACGCGGTGATGCTGGGCGCCCTGGCGTTCTTCATGGAGTTCATCCCGATCATCGGGGTGTTCATCTCCGGGTCGGCATGCGCGCTGGTGGCGGTCACCCAGGGCTGGGGGCTGGCGCTCCTCGTCCTCGGCTACTTCGTGATCGTTCACATCCTCGAGGGCGACGTCGTCGGCCCCCGGGTGATGGGCAAGGCGCTCGGTGTGCATCCCGCGGTGGCGCTGCTCGCCCTGGTCGCCGGCGGCGAGGTCCTCGGGCTCTGGGGAGCGCTCTTCGGAGCGCCGATCGCCGGCCTCATCCAGTCGTTCGCCGCCTCCCTCTGGCGGGAGATCCGCGGCCCCCGCATCGAGATCCCCGGCGCCTCGGAGCCAGTGGAGCCGGCGGAGTCGGTGGAGCCGGCGGAGCCCGTGGAGCCGGTGGCGTCGGAGGAGCCAGTGGAGCCGGTGGAGCCGGTGGAGCCGGCGGAGCAGATCGTCCTGCCGGACGAGGCCGTCGCCGCCAGCCCTGTCGCCGCGGGGCGGCGCCGGCGGCCGGTCGAGGAGAAGTAGCCGGCCGCCCGCTCAGCCCTGCTGCTGCTGCTCCTGCTGCCAGTGGAGCGCGGCGCCGCGCTCGGCGGTCCGCGCCGCCCGCTCGCTCATCCGCGTCACCCGCACCGCGACCTCGGGGGGCGAGGCCTCGGCGGTGCCGTAGAAGACGCCGCGATGAGGGGCGACGTCGCCGTAGTCGCGGCCCACCGCGAGGCGGAGGTGGTGGGGGCCGACGTGGCCGCCGTGGGTGGGGTCGAGCCCCATCCAGGTGCCGTCGGCGCCGCAGACCTCCGCCCACGCATGGGACG